>NZ_JBFRPJ010000099.1:0-94241 GCF_041471945.1 Vibrio sp. 10N.261.51.A4 | reverse complement strand
TTAAGTGAACGGCATTACCGCACTTGGCGGGTTTTTGTGTAGGTCGTTACTATATGTAAATTCTACTGCGTAACAGGCTTAACTTGTTTGGACTGTCTTACTGCCAGAATAAGTTGCGGTAGTAGTGACATCACGATCATGCCGGTCATTAGTGAGTATTGTACTGCAGTGAATGATTCACCCATCAACACCATACCGGTCACGATGCCAGCTACTGGGTTTGCGATGCCACCGAAGGTGAAATCAACCACCGACATACGCTGTAGCAACCACACATACATGCCGTAACCCAGCGCTGTGTTTAGCCCAATAACCCATACGAGTCCCATAGCATTACGAGTATCGAAATGAGTCACGGCATTAACATAAGGCTGCGGATCGATGAATGCATGAACGCCAGACGCGACAGACAAAATCGTACCGCCCAGAATCAGTTGCCATGTTAATACCTTCCACCAGTGCATGCGGTTACCCAGTGACTTGGTAATGCTGCTGCCGATGACAATACACATGATTGCGGCGAACATGGCACCTAAACCGATTGGATTCAAAGCGATTTGGCTTGGGTTAAACAATATCCACGCTAAGGTGATCAAGCCAATACCAGACAGGGCTTGAATCAAATGCGGGCGCTGCTTTTTCACTACCCAATGGAAGATCATCGCGAACACAGGCACAGAGATCATACCCACGCCAGAAATCGCTGAAGGCAGCGTTAGTGCCATCACGAAGATCAGGCCAAAGAAGGTCGCAATATTGATAAGACCCAATGTGAAAATGATCTGCCACTCGCCGTTTTTAGGCAGTGTCGGCTTTACTGCTAGCAATAACAAACCAGCAGGTAACGCACGCAAAGCACCTAATAATAATGGTGGCCACTCCTGTAGCGTAAATTGCGTCACTGCATAGGTTGTTCCCCAAAAGAACGCGGGGATCATTGCTAATAATATGTTCATTTAAAATATCTTTACGTTAAGATAACTATTGTGTGAACTGTATACTGAGAACTAGTGGTTGTAAAGTATCTTTATGTTAAACTAGTTTGAAGTAAACAAGACTAATCACGGAGCTAGATTGCAAATGGATGCTATCGACCGCGTTGTAGAGCAATGGGCAAAGGAAAAGCCCGAATTAGAAACTGAGCCTATGGCAATGATGGGCCGGATTATGCGTATTGCCAAGTATATGGAGACGCAAGTTGCCGAGCTTCATAAAAAATACGACATGAAGCTGGGTGAGTTTGATGTGCTGGCGACGTTGCGACGTTCTGGAAAGCCTTACCGACTGACTCCGTCAGAATTGATCGGCTCGATGATGCTGACATCAGGCGCGATGACCAATCGCCTTGATAAGCTAGAAGCGAAAGGGCTGATCAGTCGTGAGCACAGTAAAGAAGACAGACGCAGCGTGAGTGTTCAGTTAACAAAAGATGGTCTTATTCTTATTGACCAAATGATGACTGAGCATGTTGAAACGCAGAAGAAGCTTGTGAAATCTCTGTCTGCGAGCCAGAAGAAAAACACTAACCAGCTGCTGAAAACATGGTTGAGTGCGTACGAGTAGTTTTTCTGATCTTCCTTTAGATTCAATAAAAAACCGAAGCTTAATCGCTTCGGTTTTTTTGTGCTTGTTTAAGAACTTCAAGTACAGCGAATTCGCGAGTTAAGCTTGCAGCATCTCGTCACTGAACAGTTCTGCACAACCAATGCCGTTGATGGCGCAACTTTCGTCGATGTCTGAGATGTCACCGCTGACCCCAATCGCACCAAGTACCGTTTTATCCTTATCTCGAATCAGTAGGCCCCCTGGCACTGGCACCATGTTTCCGTGTGCGAGTACGTTTACGGCGGAGATAAATGCTGGTCGATTATCAGCATCTTGGGCGAGTTTTCTAGAGGAACAACCCAGTGCGAGTGCTCCCCACGCTTTAGCAATCGCGATGTCTGGTCGCATCATGCTAGAGCCGTCTTGACGTTGCAGAGAAATCAGCTTGCCACCGCTGTCTAAGACGGCGACCGTCAAAGGTTCTGTGTGGATCTTGTTTCCTGCTTGTAAGGTGCCATCAATGATGGTTAACGCTTGTTGTAGAGTCAAACTTCCCATGTTATCTCCTAGTTTTTCAAGGGGCTGTGTACCAAGCTAAGTCAGCCAATCATTACTCTTGTTGTGAATATCATCGACTGATTCATCTCGGTACAAGAGTCCTAACTGGACTCTTGTAACAGCCCATAGCTGGGTAAAGTTAGGAAGGCGGCGAACTCTTCGGCTGTAGAAAGTTGATAGAAAAGATCAGCTGTCTCTTCAAATCGACCTGCTGAATAGCGCGAGTCTCCGACTTCATGTTTTATCGTGTCTAACTCCTGGTAAAGCCAAGAGTGGAACAGTTGTTTGGTAAAGGTTTGGCCGTCATCAAGCGTGACGCCGTGGTGGATCCATTGCCAAATATTGGCTCTCGAGATCTCAGCGGTCGCCGCATCTTCCATAAGGCCGTAGATAGGTACACAGCCGTAGCCTTGAATCCAAGCTTCGATGTAATAAAGCGCGATGCGTATATTCTTACGCACACCCGCTTCGTCGCGGCTGCCTTCGCAAGGTTTTAGTAACGAATCTGCATTGATCACATGCTCTGGGCTTTGGAAATCCATTTGGTTTACTTTGCCATCAAGGTGCTTATCGAATATCGACATCGCTAAATCAACCAGTGCAGGGTGCGCGACCCAAGTGCCATCGTGTCCGTTCTGAGATTCTCTCTGTTTGTCTTCAATTACTTTGGCAGTCACACGCGCCATTTCTTGCGGATCTTTTGCTGGAATAAAGGCAGACATCCCACCCATTGCCAGTGCACCGCGAGCATGACAAGTGCGCACCAACAATTGGCTATAGGCGTTGAGGAATTCTTGATCCATGCCGATCCCGTGACGATCTGGCAGGATGCGGTCTTTATGGTTCTTCAGCGTTTTGATGTAGCTGAAGATGTAATCCCAGCGACCGCAGTTCATCGCTACGATATGATCGCGCATTGCATACAAGATCTCTTCCATCTGGAACACGGCTGGTAGCGTTTCGATCAAAACCGTCGCACGAATGGTGCCTTTGGGTACGTGGAAATAGTTTTCGGTGAAGCTGAAAATATCGTCCCACCATTGTGCTTCTTCCATGCTCTCAAGCTTGGGAATGTAGTAGTAAACCCCTAAGCCTTGTTTTGCACGTGACTGATAGTTATGGAAAAAGTACAAAGCGAAGTCCATCAAGCAACCGCCGATAGGCTGATTGTTGAATTGAATGGACTGCTCTGGCAAGTGAATGCCTCGTGGGCGTGCGATCAGCAGTGCAGGATCGTCGTTTAATTGGTAACGCTTCTGCTTCTTCTCATCGAAGTAACTAATGGTGCCAAGGTTGGCGTCTCTTAGGTTGATTTGCCCTTCGACCATATTGGCCCAAGTCGGGGAAGACGCATCCTCAAAGCAACACATGAAGACTTTTGCGCCTGAATTTAGCGCGTTGATCACCATCTTTCTTTCGATAGGTCCGGTGATCTCTACGCGGCGATCCAGTAACTCTGGCGGCGGTGTAGCCACTTTCCACTCTTTATTCTGGCGAATGGAAATGGTGTCCTTTCTGAAATTGGGTAACTTACCGTTGTCATATTGAGTTTGTTTTATTTCGCGGTCACTTAGCAGGGTATGACGGCGATCTCCAAACTTATTGACGAGAGCTTCTAAGAATTTTAATGCATCTTTAGACAAGATCTCTTTGTACTCGGAGTTGTCCATCTTCCCAAGTACCTGCATACATTGTACTTCTTCTCTCTCTTTTACGTCATTCACCATTGTTGTCTCCTTTAAACAATACGATGTCATTTTGTATACAAAATGCTCTTTTTAAGGATATTTATATTGTAGAAATTGTAAACAAGCAAACGGTATTTAACATTTATTTATCATTTAATCTTTTTGTAATTTATTTTTACGTAAAGATATTTTATGTAAAGCAATGAATTATAAGCTTTTCAGGATGAGTGCGTACTTAATGTGATGGGTTGATGTAACAAAATTGTTTCATTCTGGGGTTGATAAATAGCTAGGATGGTTCATAGTACACAAAAGTTAGTTTAATTGTATACAATCTGAACTGGAGGTTCGAATGGCAATTATGAAAGCGATTGAAGCAGCGGTAGAAGTGCTTAAACGTGAAGGTGTAGACATCGCATTTGGTGTTCCCGGCGCAGCAATAAACCCTATGTATGCGGCTATGAAAAAGCTCGGAGGAATCGACCACGTCTTAGCTCGTCACGTAGAGGGTGCATCCCATATGGCCGAAGGGTACACGCGTACTAATCAAGGCAATATAGGTGTGTGTATTGGTACCTCTGGCCCTGCGGGAACGGACATGATCACGGGTCTTTATTCTGCGTCTGCAGATTCGATCCCAATTATATGTATCACAGGCCAAGCGCCACGAGCACGTCTTCATAAAGAAGATTTCCAAGCGGTCGACATTGAATCGATCGCTAAACCAGTCACTAAATGGGCAACCACGGTGCTGGAACCTGCACAAGTGCCACGGGCATTCCAAAAAGCCTTTCATTTGATGCGTTCGGGTCGTCCGGGGCCAATCCTGATAGATCTACCGATTGATGTTCAGTTGGCTGAGATTGAGTTTGATATCGATACCTATGAACCGCTAGAACCTTACAAACCGCAAGCAACTCGCGCGCAGGTTGAGAAAGCATTAACCATGATGTCTCAATCAGAAAAACCGCTGATTGTATCGGGTGGTGGCGTGATTAACGCTGGCGCGTCCGAATTGCTACAACAGTTCGCCGAAATCACCGGTGTGCCAGTGATCCCAACCTTGATGGGCTGGGGCTCTATCCCAGATGACCATGACTTAATGGCGGGTATGGTGGGGCTACAGACTTCTCACCGTTACGGTAACGAAACCATGCTCAACTCTGATTTCGTGTTTGGTGTCGGTAACCGTTGGGCCAACCGTCATACCGGCTCTGTCGATGTTTACACCGAAGGTCGTAAGTTTGTTCACGTTGATATTGAACCAACCCAAATCGGCCGCGTGTTCTGTCCGGATTTAGGCATAGTCTCTGATGCGAAAGCTGCGCTAGAGCTAATGGTTGAAGTGGCGCAAGAGTGGCGTGACGCTGGCAAGCTGCCGAACCGAAATGCTTGGGCAAGTGAGTGTCAGGAACGCAAATCGACCATGCTGCGTAAAACCAATTTCGATGAAGCGCCAATGAAGCCTATGCGTGTTTATGAAGAGATGAACAAGGCATTTGGTCGTGACACTTGTTATGTGAGCACCATTGGTTTGTCGCAAATCGCTGCCGCTCAGTTCCTGCATGTTTATAAGCCGCGTAACTGGATCAACTGTGGTCAAGCTGGACCATTGGGTTGGACAACACCAGCCGCATTGGGTGTACGAGCGGCCGATCCAGATCGCGATATTGTTGCTATCTCTGGTGATTATGATTTCCAATTTATGATCGAAGAACTGGCAGTAGGTGCTCAATTCAACCTGCCATACATTCATGTGTTGGTGAACAACTCGTATCTAGGTTTGATTCGCCAAGCACAGCGTCAATTTGATATCGATTATTGTGTACAACTGGCGTTTGATAACCAGAATGCGCCAGAGCTTGAAGGCTACGGTGTTGACCATGTCGCGGTTGTTGAAGGTTTAGGCTGTAAGGCGATTCGAGCTCGTGAACCAGAGCAAATTGCCGCTGCGTTTGAACAAGCCAAAGAGTTGATGAATAAGCATAAAGTACCGGTTGTTGTTGAGCTGATTCTTGAGCGAGTGACCAATATTGCGATGGGCGTAGAGATCAACGCGATCAACGAATTTGAGCCACTTGCCGAAAGCCGCGGCGATGCTCCAACGGCGCTGGCGTACAAGTAATCATTAAGTAATGTGTATCCGTAGAGTTGAGGTTTAGCTCTACGGAAAGTCTCCAATAGAGCGAGGCTTTACTACAAGTAACCAGATTTTTACAGATAAAGAATAAGGACAGAGTCATGGCAAAATTTGCAGCAAACTTGTCAATGTTATTCACGGAAGTTGATTTTATGGATCGCTTTGAAGCTGCCGCAGAAGCGGGCTTTCAAGGTGTGGAATATCTTTTCCCTTACGCCTTTGATGCTCAGGCACTCAAAGCAAAGCTCGACGCTAATAACCTAGAGCAAGTGCTATTCAATTTGCCCGCGGGTGATTGGGACGCTGGCGACCGTGGTATCGCGGTCGACCCAGCACGAGTTGAAGAGTTTCAAGCGGGTGTACCTAAAGCCATCGCTTACGCAAAAGCGCTCGGTTGTACTCAAGTGAATTGCTTAGCCGGGATTGTCCCGCAAGGTGTGACCCAACAAGACGCGCAATCGGCTTTTGTGATTAACCTGCATTACGCGGCGAACGCGCTAGCAGCAGAAGGCATTAGCTTAGTGATTGAAGCGATCAATACCCGTGATATTCCGGGCTTCTTCTTGAACACGACTGAGCAAGCCAAAGCGATCATCAAAGAGGTAGGGAGCGATAACCTTTCTATCCAATACGATATTTATCACATGCAAATTATGGAAGGCGATCTTACGCCGACCATGCAACAAAACATTGGCCAAATCGCACACGTGCAACTGGCGGATAATCCAGGCCGACACGAACCGGGTACCGGAGAAATCAATTACCCATTCGTGCTCAATTATCTTGATGAGCTTGGCTATCAAGGCTGGGTTGGCTGCGAATACAAACCTAAAACGACAACGACAGAAGGCCTTGGTTGGTTGCACCAGTACCGTTAATTACGTCTGGTAACCCTCAAACGTTAAGGAGAACAACATGTCTAAAATTGCATTTATCGGAACTGGCATCATGGGTAAACCTATGGCGAGTAACCTTCAAAAAGCAGGTCACGATTTGATTCTGTCGGATCACTTTAATGCAGCACCTGCCGATCTTGTGGCAGCGGGCGCAGCGGTCTGTCATTCACCAGCGGAAGCGGCTGAAGCAGCAGATATCATTATCTTAATGGTGCCGAATACACCTCAAGTAGAAGACGTCCTGTTTGGGGACAGTGGCGTCGAGCAAGGCCTCACCGCAGGTGGCGCTGCTGGAAAACTGGTTATCGATATGAGTTCAATCTCGCCAATCGCGACCAAAGCAATTGCAGCGCGAATCAATGAAGGTGGTGCTTCATACCTTGATGCACCGGTATCAGGTGGCGAAGTAGGCGCTATTAATGCAGCGCTGACTATCATGGTTGGTGGTGAGCAAGACGCCTTTGACAAAGCACGTCCGCTATTTGAAATCATGGGTAAGAATATTACGCTGGTGGGCGACAACGGTGCGGGTCAAACCTGTAAGGTGGCGAACCAGATCATTGTTGCTCTGAATATCGAAGCCGTGTCTGAGGCGTTAGTCTTTGCTTCGAAAGCAGGCGCTGATCCAGCGCGAGTACGTCAGGCTTTATTAGGTGGCTTTGCTAACTCTAAGATATTGGAAGTGCACGGTGAGCGTATGGTTGAAGGCACATTCGACCCTGGCTTTAGAATCTCACTTCACCAAAAAGACTTAAATCTTGCGCTAACGGGCGCACAGGAGCTAGGGGTTGCGCTACCGAACACGGCAAATGCACAAGAGCTGTTTGGCGAGTGTGCCGAAATGGGCGGTGAAGGTTGGGACCACTCTGCGCTTATTCAAGCGATTGAGAAACGTTCTGATCACTCGATTCGTTAATCTAGTTAACGGTTTGTTCGTTTAGTGGTTAGTCAATCAACCGATTATCCGTTAATTAATTAGGGCTGCTATCGATTCGTAGCCCAACAGTTTCAAACAGTTTGTTTATAAATCGCGTAGTTTCGTCTCCTTTTATACGCGTTCCTGATACGAGGCAGAGGTTGAAGTTGTTCCTTTCCAACTTGATCTTAGCAGGCACCCTTTGGCCTTGTATCGGGGTTCTTTTTTTCTCCGTCAACTAAGGAGTGGCTGATGGACATTGATGCTAAGCAGTTTCTACAAACCCTTTTCTCAAGTGCTGTTAATCAGGCGCTAGCTAAAAATCACATCGAACCTTTTCTTCCTCAAGACATTTTTTATCGCTCTGCTAATCAAGCCGGGCGTACTGTCGTTATAGGAGCAGGTAAAGCAGCCGCGTCGATGGCCGCCGAGCTGGAAGCGGTTTGGCAGGCAAAGAAACAACAAGACCTTGCACTGCGTGACCTTGAAGGCTTGGTGGTGACTCGTTATGAGCACACCGCCCCTTGCGAACATATCGAAGTGATTGAAGCTGCGCACCCCGTGCCAGATGCGATGGGCTTAGAAGTGAGCCAACGTATGCTGCAATTGGTGAGTGGCTTGAGCGCTGACGACACGGTTATTTGCCTACTGTCAGGCGGTGGTTCTGCTTTGCTAAGTCTGCCCGGTGGCGACATCAGCTTGGCAGAGAAGCAACAAATCAATAAAGCGTTGCTCAAATCGGGCGCCGCCATTGATGAGATGAACTGTGTGCGCAAGCATTTATCGTCAATCAAAGGTGGGCGACTAGCAAAGGCTGCTTACCCAGCAAGAGTGGTCTCTTTGGCGATTTCAGATGTGCCGGGCGATGACATCAGTGTGATTGCATCGGGCCCGACCGTGCCAGACACCACCACCCGTTTTGATGCGATGGCGATACTGGAACGCTATCGAATTGAAACACCACCTTCGGCATTCGAATGGTTGAACAACCCAGAGTCAGAAACGGTAAAGCCGGATGATGAGTGCTGGAAAAACGCTGAGCACCATATTATCGCGACTCCGATGTCAGCATTGGAATCTGCTGCTGCGGAGGCAGAAGGCTTGGGCATTCCTGCTTATGTGTTGAGTGATTGCATAGAGGGAGAAGCGCGAGATGTCGCGAAAGTTCACGCTGCGCTGGCTAAGCAAGTGGCCAATCATAAGCACCCATTTGAGACGCCTTGCGTGATACTTTCCGGTGGCGAAACCACAGTAACCGTTAAAGGCAAGGGTCGCGGTGGGCGTAATTGTGAGTTCTTGTTGAGTCTATATAACGAGCTCAAAGGCCAAGACAACATATTTGCATTGGCTGCTGATACCGACGGGATTGATGGCGTGGAAGACAATGCTGGCGCATGGATCACACCTCAAACATGGCAACAAGGTTCGAGCCTGTCGCTTAAAGCGCAAGATTACCTCGATGCGAATAACAGTTACGATTTCTTCGAACAAGTCGATGTGCTTCTTACCACGGGACCGACGCTGACCAATGTGAATGACTTCCGCGCGATATTGATTCTTTAATTTGAACAGTTCAAAAACACAGTATGGAATGGTCGCTTCTTAACAAATAGAGCGGCCATTTTATTGTTATCAATGCGGTGACCTTGAGTTCTGAAATTATCTTCTGGACTAATGAAGCACGTTGATTACTATGATTTCAGTAACGAGCTGTAAAGGATGCAATATGTCTAGGATCAGACAAAAGAATCAAGATTTAATCATCGAAGTCGCGTGTGAACAATTCGCCACTCATGGTTATGCTGCAACAAAAATGGCCGATATTGCGAAAGCGGCCGACATTCCCAAACCTAACGTATTCTACTATTTCAGCTCTAAAGATAAGCTCTACAACGCTGTGCTTGAAACCGTCACTCAGCCCTTACTTGAAGCGTCTCGTCCGATTGAAGAGCTCAGCGATCCTGTTGAAGCCTTGTCTCAATATATTCAAACCAAGCTGATCATTTCTCGCGATCATCCACATGCCTCTAAGGTATTTGCCAATGAAGTGATGTCTGGCGCTAAAGTATTGCCGAACGAGATTGGTGACGAGCTGTATAAGCAATCCCAGATGATTCTTGATAAGTTCTCGACATGGTCGGCGCAGGGCCTAATGGACGATGTTCCCGCTCATTACCTGATGTTTACCATCTGGGCGGCAACTCAAACCTACGCCGATTTTGGCTGGCAGATTTGCAGCGTGATGCAGAAAGAACAGCTCGATGATAAAGACTATGCCGATGCCGCTGAGTTCATCACTCAGCTAGTGATTAAAGGCTGTGGTGTGAAAGGGAGCACTTGAAAGCTGGAGAGTCTTGCTGAGAGTTGCTTTAAGCTTGCTCTTCAGGAAATTGAAATGCCTTATCGTAGAATAAGGCATTTTTTACGCTTGTATTTTAGCTGTATGAGGCTTAGCCAACTAACAAGAAGAAGAGAGCTGTTGCGACAATACCTATCAATGCGTAGGGGAATTGAGTGGTTGCGTGTTGCATTGAGGTACACCCGGAACCTTGAGCTGACAATACCGTTGAGTCACTAAAGAAACATGAGTGACTGCCCGCTGCTGATGCCGAAAGCAGAGCCGCAATAGTTAAATGTAGAGGTACGCCAAGTTGTTCGCCTAGAGGCAATACGATTGGCATAGCAACTGCAAAAGTTCCCCAAGAAGATGCGGTAGCAAACACCAATGCACCGGTGATCATAAAGATAATTGCTGGGAAGTAAGACGCCGATAGATAAGGGCTTACTGTCTCGATGACATATTGTGTCACTCCTAGAGAATCATTCACAGACTTCAGCATGAATCCACCAATCACCGTTGCCAATGGCAGCAGCATAACTTTGATTCCGTCGTAGACAGCTTCAAACATATCATTCATTGAGATTAGACGTTGAACACCATAGAAGCAGATAGTAAAGATAATTGCGACAAATACGCCTGCTAATAGATCAATACCGAAGTACCAGCTTGCACCAACTAACACCACCATAGGCAATAGGAAGTTGATTAATCCCATCGTTGGGTTGGTGTGCGCTGTAATATCTGCGCCAAAGTCGATGTCTGTTGCACCGTCAGGACGTACTTGACCTTTCTTCGCTCGTTCCTCAGCCTGCTTCATTGCGCCTAAATCCGGCATCTTTTCTAACGCAACGAGAAGGACGATTATCAGCGTAACCCAGCCATAAGCCATGTATGGAATCGCTTCAATATATGCTTTGATACCCTCACCAGCTTCAGCCACTCCATTCGCTTCAAGCAGTGAGCTAAAGAAAATAGCCCATGTTGATATTGGCACCAGAATACAAATCGGCGCAGCGGTGGAATCGACTAGATAAGATAGTTTTTCACGGGAGATGTTGTATCCGTCAGTAATCTTCTTCATCGATGATGAGATAGCGATCGCGTTCAGATAGTCATCAATAAAGATCATGATGCCGAGGAAAAAGGTCATCAGCATAGATTGTTTACGGCTCTTAACCTTTGTGACCAACATATCTGAAAAGCTTAAAATACTGCCGCCTTTTTCGAGAATTGCGATTAATCCCCCCATCAGTCCGCAAACTAGAACGATCCATGCAATGGTTTCGTTCATCATTACATCCATCGATATGCCGACAATTTGCTCAACGGCTTGCGCAGGATTGAGTAGTAGTACACCAGCGATGGTACCACTAAAAAGCGCCTCTACGGTGCGGTGTGTAGTTAGGGCGAATACCAAAACAAGTGCGGTAGGGAGAAGGCTCATCCATCCATAGGCCTCTCCTTCTTGGTGGTTCAATCCAATTGATGTGAAGAAAATGAAAGTCGCGACAACCAATAGAGATACCATGATGTGTTGACTGTTGATCTTCAGCGGCGCGTCCAACGCCTTAGTTTGCGTAGTCATACGTGTAGTTCCTTTGTTTATGCTGAGTGCAACATCCAGTCGATTTCTAATGGAGTGATGGCGCGTTCAAACTCCGCCAGTTCACTTCGTTTACAAGCTAAATATAGATCGACAAACTCTTTGGAGATGCACGGGGTCAGCTCACTGCGTTCTAGCTGATCGAGAGCTTCAGACATACGCAGAGGTAAGTCTATTGCATCATCACTGAGGGAGTTAGGACATTGGTCTTTGGTATAGTTTTCACTCGCTAATACTGCGGATAGTACTACTGCAGCGAGAATGTAAGGGTTAACGTCAGCTCCCGCAATGCGGTGTTCAATTCGGCGATTGTTGCTGTCGCTGATAGGAACACGCAGTGCGACACCACGATGGTTCTCGCCCCAGTCTGCTTTCGTTGGCACGTAAGCTCCTGGAACAAAGCGGCGGTAAGAGTTAACGTTAGGGCAAATCAAGGCCATGGAATCGGATGTTTGAGCAAGCATCGCGGCCATGGTTTGATAAAAGAGATTACTGGGTTCACCATCTTGTTGGCTGAAGTGATTATTGTCGTTGGAATCCACCAAGCTAAGGTGGATGTGCATACCGTTACCAGCTTGCTCACTAAATGGCTTAGCCATGAAGGTAGCATCGAAATCATGTTGATTAGCAATTTGACGAATTAGGCGTTTGACGATGATGATTTCATCACACACTCGTAGTACATCTTTAGAGTGGTTGAAGTTAATTTCGAATTGTCCTGGGGCGGATTCAGATAGTGCCCCCGAAGTATTTAACCCTTGTTCTTGAGCGACTTTGTTAAGATCGGCCAAAAAGTCTGCGTAATCATCCAAACCATCTAAGTCATAGACTTCGGTATCTTTTTCTCGTGATTTTTTGTTTGGGTTGATGGCTGTTTGTAGTGCTCCCATCTCACCCCGCTTCCTGTCTATTAAGTAAAACTCTAGCTCTAAGGCAACACATGGATGTTGATCTTTGGTGTGTAACTTTTCGAGAATTTCACTGACGATATTACGAATAAAGAGCGGGTTTGGGGTGTGGGCTGACTCATCCATCATACTCAACATTATTTGGCCCACTTGCTCTTTAGCGGTAGGCATCAATGTATCCGCAATTGGGAAACACATGTTGTCTGGTTCTCCCAATTCTTCACCTAACCCTGCTGTTTCAACCACATTACCTTTGGTATCTAAAGTAATTGTCGAGAGGGGAAGAGCTACTCCTTTATGCAGCTTGTGTAGTGCACTTACTGGGATGCGCTTGCCTCTTGGTGTGGCATTGATGTCGGTAAAAATCAGATCAACAAACTCGATGTTGGGCCATTTTTGTCGAAAATTTTTAACTTCCTGTAGATACGATTCCATTGTGTTCTCCAACTAGCCTCTATTTGGTAAATTAAAAGTAATAAAAAAGAAACAAGTCAATTGTACTAATTAGACTAAAGTCTAGTTTTAAAGGTTATTTCCTTTTAATACATAAGCTTGCGTTGATTACTTTGAAATTTACAATTTTATTGAAAGATGTTTCTGTTAACTATTTTGTAACAGTTGATTGTGTTTTGCTCAATATAATGTCCAAAATTAGTCGTTTTTTTGACCAAAAAGGTGGGTTTGGTCACGCTTTGGTCATAATATCGAACATCGGTGTTGATAATTTTGTACATGATTTGTAGTGTAAGTGTTAAATAAATCGAGCACGGAAGTAACATGTCTAGAACAAGCAAACCCATTATTGGAATTGTTAGTTGCGCTAAAGAATTGGGTGGCTATCAAATACAGGCAGTGAATAATTTTTACCTCACGGCTGTGAAAGACTTTGGTGGATTGCCACTGATATTGGCTCCGGATATGGCAAGTGAAGACGTTGAGCGTCTTCTTAACATCTGCGACGGTTTTTTATTTCCGGGGAGTCACTCAAATGTGGCACCACATCATTACAACGGCACTCATGAAGAGTCTAAGAAAGATGAAGCTCGAGATGAGCTTTCCTTTACTTTGATTCGTCAAGCGATAGACAAAGACATTCCGTGTTTTGGTGTTTGCCGTGGATTTCAAGAGATGAATGTTGCTCTGGGAGGCTCACTGAACCCAGCAGTTCATGATTCAGGTTTCAACGACCATAGAGAGAGTGAGGTCGAAGACTTTGAGGAAAAGTACGCTCCATCACACGCGGTGTTGGTGCAAAAACAAAGTTTGTTTGAGAAATGGCTGACTGAAAATCATTGGGAAAACACTATCTTTTTTGAGGTTAATACTCTTCATAACCAAGGGGTTGACCAATTAGCTCCCCAACTGACTGTGGAAGCTAAAGCACCGGATGGTTTAGTGGAAGCGTTTAGTCTTCCAGGGCAAAAATTCTTTGTTGGCGTGCAGTGGCACCCAGAATGGAAAGCAAAAACGAATCATTTCTCTCAAATTTTGTTTAAAGAATTTATGATGGCGGCCTCTCTATAAGTTAGGAGCCACCTACATGGACAACCAAGAGATTGGTAAAAATATTGTTCGATTAAGAAAAGAACATGGATTGTCACAACGAGAATTAGCCGAACGAGCAGGTATTACACATAGCGCGATCTCTTCGATTGAGAATGCGAAGGTAAGCCCTTCAGTAAGTTCGTTGCAAAAAATAGTGAATGTTTTTTCTTTATCTCTTTCGGAGTTTTTCACACTTGAACAACCCAAAAGCGATGAAGTGAAGGTTGTCGTTGCACCTGAAGAGTTGGTTGAAATGGGCAGTGAGTCGGTTTCAATGAAATTGGTAACCAACGGCAGCAAAGAACAGGTAATTGGATTTTTGATTGAAGAGTATGCCCCCCACGGCACAACGGGTGCGGCGGAAATTAAACATGAAGGCGAAGAGATCGGCACTATTTTAGAGGGCGAAATCACTCTGGAATACAAAGAGCAATCTTTTGTCCTTAAACAAGGTGAATCGTACATTATTGATACGACGCAGCCGCACAAGTTCACAAATCACACAGACAAGGCTTGTCGAATGATAAGCGCGCATACGCCAACCACATTCTAAGTGGGCCTTGCCTTGTTGTGATAACAAGGAGAGCGTATGAAAACCCAAGAACAATGGATTGAACTGAGAAACAATCTAAACATCGAAAATCGTGCCTTTATTAATGGCGAATATAGCGCAGCTATCAGTGGAGAAACTCTAGATGTTGTTAACCCGGCTACCGACGAGACACTGACCCAGATAGCTCGTTGCCAAGAAGAAGATGTTGAGCTTGCGGTAACATGTGCTCGTCAAGCTTTCCTTTCTGGTGAATGGAGCAACAGCGCTCCGTCATATCGCAAAGCGGTACTCAGCCAATTTGCAACGCTGATTGACCAACATCGTGAAGAACTTGCGTTGCTGGAAACCCTAGATACGGGTAAGCCAATCAGCCATAGCTTTTCAACCGATATCCCTGGTGCTGCAAGTGCACTGCGTTGGTATGCAGAAGCCATCGATAAAGTGTATGGGGAAGTCGCGCCAACGGAACAAGATGTACACGCCTTTGTTTCTCATCAAGCTATCGGTGTTGTTGCAGCGGTAGTTCCATGGAACTTTCCATTATGGTTAGCTTGCTGGAAACTTGGCCCTGCATTAGCAGCAGGTAATAGCGTTATTCTTAAACCCTCTGAAAAATCTTCTCTCACTGCTATTTATATTGGTCAACTCGCCAATCAAGCAGGCTTACCACGTGGCGTTTTTCAAGTCGTTACAGGCTTTGGCCATGAAGCCGGTGATGCTTTAGCGAAACACCATGACGTCGACTGTATTGCATTTACGGGTTCCACTCGTATTGCTGGTCAATTAATGGTTCGTTCTGGTGAAACCAATCTTAAGCGTGTGTTTGCTGAGGCTGGTGGTAAGAATGCCAATATCGTATTTGAAGACTGCGAAGACCTCGATCGTGCAGCCGCAGAAACCGCTGGTGGTTGCTTCTATAACCAAGGCGAAGTCTGTGTCGCTGCAACTCGTTTATTAGTGCACGAAAGCATCAAAGATCGCTTTGTTGATAAAGTCATTTCTGCGGCTCAATCCTTTATGCCGAAAGACCCAATGGACACCTCATCTTCGATGGGAGCGCTCATCGATCAAGGTCACAAATCAAAAGTGCTTGAATATATAGAGCTTGGCCAAGCGGAAGGTGCAGTTCTTCGTTGCGGGGGTGATGTTGAAGGCAAAGGTGCATTTGTTGAGCCGACCATTCTTGATAACGTTGACAATAAAATGCGTGTCGCCCAGGAAGAGATCTTTGGTCCTGTACTTTGTGTTATCTCATTTAAAGATGAAGCTGAAGCCGTCGCAATCGCCAATGACTCAAAATACGGTTTAGGTGCGGCGCTTTGGAGCAATAACATTAACCGCGTACACCGTGTAGCTAAACAGCTTCAGGCAGGTTCTGTTTGGGTGAACAACTACAACGAAGGTGATATGACCGTCCCTTTTGGTGGGTTCAAAATGAGTGGTAACGGCCGTGATAAATCACTGCACGCCATCGAAAAATTCACAGAAACCAAAACCACTTGGATTCGCCTTCACCCTTAGCCTGCTGATGATTAATAAAGGAATATCACTATGAATAAGCATACGGATTCGTTTTACGCCCACTCTATCCCGAACATGCCAGAGTTCCCACAACTGCAAGACAACATTGAGTGTGATGTGTGTGTGGTTGGGGCTGGGTTTTCAGGTTTATCTTCGGCTCTTCATTTAGCCGAGAAAGGTTTTAAGGTAGTGGTACTAGAGAGTGCCAAAGTTGGTTTTGGAGCAACTGGTCGTAATGGTGGACAGATCGTCAATAGCTACAGCCGAGATGTTGATGTAATAGAAAGCCGTTACGACCAACCCCAGGCTAAAGCCCTGTGTGACATGATTTTCGAAGGCGGAGATGTCATTCGTGGCCTAATCGAAAAATACGATATTGAGTGTGACCACAAACGCGGTGGCCTATTTACCGCGCTAAACAAAAAGCAGTTAATAGGTTTAGAGCATCATAAGAAAAACTGGGAGCGATATGGTAATGACCAGCTCACCATGTTGGATGCTAGCCAAGTAGAAGAGGCGGTTGGTACTCAAGCTTACACCGGTGGCTTGCTTGATATGCGAGGTGGGCACATTCATCCGCTTAAACTCGCATTGGGGGAAGCCGCAGCATTTGTTTCTCTTGGTGGCCAAATTTTTGAACAATCAGCGGTAACGTCCATTGAAAAAGGTGCGAATCCTGTTGCAAGAACAGCGAGCGGTAGCGTGAAGAGTAAATACTTGGTGTTAGCTGGCAACGCCTACTTAGGTGGGTTGGCTCCGAATATCAGTAACAAAGCCATCCCATGTGGAACTCAAGTCGTGGCGACAGAGCCGCTTACCGATGAGCAACTAAAACAGGTTTTACCAAGTGACTACTGCGTTGAAGACTGTAATTACTTACTGGACTATTTCCGATTGAGTGCCGACAAACGCTTGTTGTTTGGGGGCGGGGTGGTTTATGGCGCTCGTGACCCTCAAGACATTGAGTCTCTGATTCGTCCTAAGTTAGAAGGTATTTTCCCTCAACTTAAAGGTATCAAGATTGATTACACATGGACTGGTAACTTCTTACTTACCTACTCACGTATGCCGCAGTTCGGCGCATTCGACGACAATATTTATTATTTGCAAGGCTACAGTGGTCATGGAGTTACCTGTACTCACTTGGCTGGCAAGTTATTGGCAGAAGCCTTAACAGGGCATGCCGAACGATTTGATGCCTTCGCACAACTCAAGCACTACGCCTTCCCTGGTGGACGTCACTTCCAAATACCATTCACAGCAGTTGGCGCAGCGTATTACAACCTAAGAGATAAACTGGCTATCTAACCGGACGATAAGGAACATCCAATGAGTAGAGTAGTAAAATTCGCGGCCCTGCAACTGACCAAAAGCTGGGATCTGGAAGATAACCTAAATAAAGCTAAGCAAGCGATTCGTGAAGCTGCGAGTAACGGTGCCAATGTGGTTTTGCCGCAGGAATTGTTCGCTGCTCCTTATTTTTGTAAGAAGCAAGAAGCTAAGTATTTTGAGTTGGCTGAGGAAGTAGACAATTGTCTGTTGATAACAGAGATGAGTGCATTGGCAAAAGAACTCGGGGTCGTGATTCCAGTTAGTTATTTTGAAAAAGCGGGCAATACCTTCTTTAACTCATTAGTGATGATTGATGCCGATGGCACTGTGCTAGATAACTACCGCAAATCACACATCCCGGATGGTCCGGGTTATAGCGAAAAATACTATTTTAGTCCTGGAGATACTGGTTTCAAAGTATGGCAAACCCAGTTTGGTAAGTTCGGCGCTGGTATTTGCTGGGATCAATGGTTTCCCGAGCTTGCTCGTAGCTTAGCGTTACATGGTGCAGAAGCCATTTTTTACCCAACCGCTATTGGCAGCGAACCACAAGATCCAACTTTAGATTCTCGTGATCACTGGCAACGCACTATGCAAGGCCATTCCGCTGCAAACTTGGTTCCTGTGATTGCGTCTAATCGCGTAGGCACAGAATGTGATGATGGCATTGAAACCACATTCTACGGTTCTTCTTTTATTACCGATCATACTGGTGGCAAGTTGGCAGAAGCGCCACGTGATGAGGAAGCTATCATTTACGCGGAGATTGATTTAGCCGCAACGGCTCAAGCGCGTCACTCGTGGGGGCTGTTCCGTGACCGCCGCCCAGATCTATATGGCTCTGTGGGCAAACTAGCAGTTTAAAGGGGCAGACTATGCAGTTATCGACAACACCACTGCAAGATGGGTTCTACTTTCCAGCTGAGTTTCATCCTATTGAAGAAGTTTGGTTGGCTTGGCCAGAAAGACGAGACAATTGGCGTGATAACGCCCTTCCTGCCCAGCAAACATTCGCTAGCATTGCGAATGCAATAGCAGAAGTGACTAAGGTTTGTGTCGCCGTGAGTGCGAAGCAATTTGATAAGGCGAGAACATTGCTTCATTCAGATATTCGGCTTGTTGAAATCCCATTCAATGATGCGTGGATGCGTGATATTGGGCCCACAGTGTTGGTGAATCAAGACGGCGAGCGTCGTGGAATCAACTGGCAGTTTAACGCTTGGGGTGGTGACTATAATGGCCTCTATGAAAACTGGCAGCAGGACGACCTAGTGGCTAGCTCAGTATGTGACATTATCGGAATTGATCACTACAACGCCCCATTCGTTTTAGAGGGGGGCTCAATTCATACTGATGGCGAAGGTACGCTCTATACAACAGAAGAGTGTTTGCTTAGTCCGGGACGCAACCCTGAGTTGAATCAACAACAGATAGAAACACATCTCAAAGAATATCTAGGTATTGAAAAGGTCATTTGGCTGCCTAAAGGACTATTCGATGATGAAACTGACGGACATGTTGATAATTTGATGCATGTAATTGCCCCGGGGAAAGTGGTATTGAGTTGGACAGATGATCCATCAGACCCACAATTCGCATTATCTCGTCAGGCGGAACAAGTGTTAAAAGATCAATCTGATGCTAAAGGTCGAGAGATTGAAATCATCCGTTTACCGTTGCCAGGGCCTTTGCACTATAGCGAAGCAGAAGCAAGCGGAATTGATAAAAGTGATGGAATGACACGTGATGCAGGGGAAAGGTTAAGTGCTTCTTATGCCAACTTTCTTATCGCGAATGGTTATGTGTTTTTGCCATTGCTCGATGATAGAACTGACGAGCAGGCAATAAAAATATTGCGGCAAGCGATGCCTGAACATCAAGTCGTTGGTATACCAACGCGTGAGGTTTTGCTGGGTGGAGGTAACATCCACTGCATTACTCAGCAGATCCCTGCTTAGGAAAACCATTATTAAAACAATGAACTATTGGTTTTCTGCTTGGTAGGGTAACTATCAGTAGACGCCAAGGTAAAGCTGTCAAAAGGAATCCCCATGCAACAAATTACAAATCAATCATTGCTGTCGTTTATGGTGCTAAATCAAGACCAAGGTATTGCTGTAAGTAACCCCGCGACGGGTGAAATACTTGGTTATGCACCAGTGTCGTCTGAACATGACATTTTAGATGGGGTCGACCGTGCAAGCGTCGCGCAAAAAGAGTGGGCTTTGCTGCCAGCCAAAACCCGTTCTGGTTTGCTACAAAAATGGTATCAGTTATTACTTGAAAACAAGGAAGATCTAGGTCGCCTGATGACGTTAGAGCAAGGAAAACCATGGGCAGAAGCACAAGGTGAGGTGTTGTACGGCGCAAGCTTTATCGAGTGGTTTGCTGAAGAAGCGAAGCGTACCTATGGTGAGACAATCCCAGCGCCAAGTAGCGACAAACGCCTTGTTACTATTAAACAACCTATTGGAGTAGCTTGTGCGATTACTCCGTGGAATTTTCCAATTGCAATGATAACTCGTAAGGCAGGTCCAGCACTTGCGGCTGGCTGTAGTTTTATTGTGAAGCCGTCTGAATCCACACCGTTATCTGCTTTTGCTGTAGCAGAGCTAGCATATCAAGCGGGCATTCCTCGTGATGTACTGCAAGTGGTATTGGGAGCGAATTCTCGTCAAGTTGGCGGTATTTTCACCTCACATCCTCTGATTCGTAAGCTCTCTTTCACGGGCTCTACGCAAGTTGGAAGAGTGCTGATGCAGCAAAGTGCAAACGACATCAAGCGAACGTCAATGGAGCTTGGTGGAAATGCACCATTTATCGTATTTGATGATGCAGATATTGATGCGGCTGTGCTTGGTGCAATGGCGTCTAAGTTTCGTAATGCCGGTCAAACCTGCGTCTGCGCTAACCGTTTTTATGTACATAACAAGGTGTACGATGAGTTTGTTGAAAAATTCAATGCGGCAGTGCAGCAGCTTAAAGTAGGCAATGGTCTAGAAGAGGGTGTAAATGTTGGTCCGGTAATCAGCGAATCAGCAAAACAAGGTATTCAGTCCCTCATTGACGGTGCAATCGAACAGGGCGCGAAACCAGTTACTGAGCCGAAAACTCTTGATGGTTTATTCATGCAACCTGTCGTTCTCAAAAACGTTACGCATGATATGGATATTGTCTCGCAAGAGATCTTTGGCCCAGTCGCTCCGGTGATCAAATTTGATGATGACCAACAGCTTATCGAAATGGCTAACGACACTATCTATGGCTTAGCGTCTTACTTCTATAGCCAAAATATCCACCGTGTATGGAAGATAGCAGAAGCGCTGGAATACGGCATGGTAGGAATTAACGAAGGCATGATCTCTACCGAGGTAGCCCCTTTCGGTGGAGTTAAGCAGTCCGGTATAGGGCGTGAAGGGGCAAAACAAGGTATCGATGAATACATGAGCATCAAATATCTCTGCTTTGGCGGCAACTAATCAAAGGACATGACAATGACAAATCAACAACTACATCAAAGAAGAAGCCAAGTTATCGCTCAAGGCATGGGCGCACTGTACCCACTTTATGTTGAAAAAGCAGAGAATGCTCACGTGTGGGATGTGGATGGAAATAAATATATCGACTTTGCTGCTGGTATCGCGGTGACGAATACAGGGCATGCAAATAAGCGTATCAACGAAGCGGTAAAGGCTCAACTGGATAACTTTTCACACACTTGTGCGATGGTAACGCCGTATGCCTCCTTTGTTGAACTGGCAGAAAAGCTCACAGAACTCGCCCCCGGTGACAGTGATAAAAAAGCGATTTTCCTGACAACAGGAGCTGAAGCGGTTGAGAATGCTGTGAAAGTAGCGAGAGCTCATACTGGCCGCAGTGGTGTGATTGCTTTTAAAGGTGGCTTCCACGGCCGCACTAATATGACCATGGGGCTAACGGGTAAAGTCGCGCCTTACAAAGCGGGCTTTGGCCCATTTCCAAATGAAATATTTCATGCACCTTACCCAAATGCTTTTCATGGCGTAAGCACAGAACAAAGCCTGCAAGCGCTCGATGATTTGTTTGCGTGTGATATTGAGCCATCACGCGTGGCGGCGATAATCTTTGAGCCTGTGCAAGGTGAAGGCGGTTTCTATCAAGCCCCCGCGGAGTTTGCTCAAGGCCTGCGTGAGTTGTGTGACAAATACGGCATTATGCTTATCGCGGATGAAATTCAAACGGGCTTTGCGCGCACGGGTAAAATGTTTGCCACTGAATATCTGGGCATTGAACCCGACATGATAACAATGGCAAAAGGTATTGCGGGTGGTTTCCCTATCTCAGCAGTAGTGGGAAAAGCCGGTGTTATGGATTCGGCACTACCAGGTGGCTTAGGTGGTACTTACGCTGGCTCTCCGTTGGGGTGTGTGGCTGGTTTAGAAGTCCTAAAAATTATCGAAGAAGAGCAATTGTGTGCTAAAGCAATGGGCATTGGTGAGGTTGTGAATGCCCGTATGAGCAAGCTACAGGAATCGGTTCCAGCTATTGGTGAAATACGTACCACTGGAGCGATGATGGCTATTGAGTTTACTGATCCAGAGTCAGGCAAGCCATTGCAGGACTTAACTAAAGCGGTGATAACGAAAGCACAAGAAAATGGTCTTATTCTGCTTTCGTGTGGTGTAAAAGCGAATGTAATTCGTCTGCTTCCACCATTAACTATTGAATCTGAAGTACTCAGCGAAGGCTTAGATAAGCTTGAGAAAATTATTCTGGAAGTTGTTTAGGATTTGAGTTAAGACATTGTATTTTAATATAAAGGTCATTGTAGATATTCTTTTCGTGCTTATAATGTCCCTTCCTGAAATGTATTTACACATTGAGGACGGGGCTGTGAATGAATAAGTAAGGCCGACATCACGTCGGCCTTTTTTCGCTTTTCTAGTTAGAGAGTATTTAATTATTCATCGCCAGTTTACCTAGCTTCATTGCAGCTGCATGGTGGCGGTGCATTAGTTGTTCCATGTCTACGCCAATCACAGCGCCATCGTTCACTCGCCACTTACCTGCAACCATCACTTTATCCGCTTGTTGAGCACCACAAAGTAGTAATGCGGCCAGTGGGTCGTGGCTGCCAGAAAAACGAATATCATCGAGCTTGAACATCGCGATATCGGCTTGTTTGCCAACCTCTAGTGTACCAATGTCGGTTCTGCCCATTGCCGCGGCAGAACCGGATGTCGCCCAGCGCAATGCATCAAAGTGTGAAACGTTGGCGGAACCATATTGCAGGCGTTGTAGATACATCGCCATGCGCACTTCGGCAATCATATTAGAGCCGTCGTTTGAGGCCGAACCATCCACACCTAGCCCGACTTTTACGCCTGCTGCTTCTAGATCGTTGTTTTTACAAATACCGGAAGCCAACATCATATTGGAAGTTGGGCAGTGACTGATACCAATGCCTGCTTTACCCAAACGTTTGATCTCTTCTGGATTGAAGTGAATACCATGAGCGAGCCAAGTGCGCTCGTTCAGCCAACCCACATCTTCTAGGTAATCAACTGGGCGCAAGCCAAACTTCTCTATACAGAAGTCTTCTTCATCGAGCGTTTCGCATAGGTGCGTGTGCATCATGACGTTTTCACGCTCACTGATCTTGGCGGTCTCTTTCATCAGGTCGGTAGTGACTGAGAACGGCGAACAAGGCGCGAGCGCGATTTGAATCATCGCCCCTTCATCACGCTGGTGGTAATCACGAATCAAGCGCTGGCTGTCATCAATGATGGTTTGTTCGGTTTGAATGGTGTGTCTTGGTGGCAATCCACCCTCATCTTCCCCTAGGCTCATGGAACCTCGGGTAAATATCGCTCTAACGCCCAGTTTCTCTGCGGCCTCGACTTGCAAATCAATAGCGTGCTCAAGCCCGTCTGGTAGCAAGTAATGGTGATCGGAAGCAGTGGTACAGCCCGACATCATCAGCTCAACCAGAGCAAGCTCTGTTGCGAGGCTCATCATCTCCGAATCGAGGTTGGCCCAAACTGGGTAGAGGCTTTGTAGCCAATGGAAGAGTTCTTTATTGAGTGCGCCGGGGTAGGCTCGCGTTAGGGTTTGATAGAAGTGGTGGTGCGCATTGATAAGCCCAGGAGTCACAACATGACGAGAGGCGTCGGCGCTGTAATCTACGGGTAAGGTCGGCTCTTTGTGTTTGCCAACCAGTTCAATGATTTTATTACCTTTTATGACGATTCCGCCTTCTGCATCAGCCTGCGAGCCAGTGTAGATTGCGAGAGGATTCTTAATCCAGATGGTTTCCATTCATAGTAGTCCTTAGCCATCTCAGCCTTTTCAGGGAAGAGGGTCTTTGTTGGTATTTGCTGTTGAAAGATAAATTCGAATCAGGGCGTTAAAACGTTCAATGCTCTAATCAGCCCTGATCCTACGGAAATCGGTTTTACGTTAGTCAGTGAACCAGCTAGTTCGTTTTTGGCTCAGGGTCATCTGATGCTGCTTGAACGTCTGCTTCTGTACTTGCTTGATGAATCTCTAATTGCTCGTCTGAGTGTCGTTCTTCTTCAGCTTGTTCTTTCATTTCTAGCTCAACTTGCGCTTGGCTTTCGGCCAGTGCTTCTTGCTCTTCTGCTCGTGAAGACTTTGGTAAAACAAGGTTCAATAGCACCGTCATGATAGTACCGGTAGTGATGCCTGAGTGAAGAAAGTTCGCTAGATCATGCGGCAAGTGTTGCAGCAATCTTGGTTCGAAGGTGACGGCTAAGCCAGACGCTAAACCTACACAGATTACTAAGGCATTTCGCTTGGTGTCTGCGGCCTTGATCAACATGCGGATACCCGCGTAAGCAATCATCCCGAACATCACAAAGCCCACACCACCCAAAACAGGTTTCGGAATCGTGACGGCAATAGCGGCTAATTTCGGGAATAAACCACCTAAAATTAACAAACCACCGGTTGCAGCTACTACATAGCGACTTGCTACACCTGTGATACCCACAATACCGACGTTTTGGCTGAATGACGCCAGTGGCATCGCTGTTAAAATCGAAGACAAGGTACTACCAAGACCATCGCCTAGCAGTCCACGTTTTAGATCTTTACCGCTGACTTGGGTTTGGCAGTTGTTGCCAAGCGCCATGAAGTCACCGGTTGCTTCAGCGATAACCACGATGTACACCAAGCTCATGCTGATGATGGCACTAGCAGAAAACGTAAAGCCATACTTAAATGGTTCTGGGCCACCGACCCAAGCAGCAGAGCTGATCTGCTCAAGATCGACCATGCCGAGTGACAGCGCCACAATGTAACCACCTGCTAGGCCAATCACGATAGCGGAGGCCGCAACCGCGCCTTTACAGTAAACCGATACGCCAATCACTATCCCCAAAGAGACCAGTGCGAGAAACAGTTTTGGTAGCGTGGCGAATTGTTCCGTGTTGGCAGGAGAATCGCCAACCCAGTTCATGGCAACCGGTAAAATGGTTAAGCCGATTAAGGTAACCACTACACCACTTACCACGGTTGGGAACAGCTTTCGAACCTTGTCCATATAGAAGCTGGCACCAATTACCACGAATGAGCCGATAAGTGCTGAGCCCATGATAGCGGCGACACCACCTTCGTTACCGATGGAAATAGCCACACCTAAAAAGGCAAAGCTTGAGCCCATTACAACAGGCAGTCGAATACCAACAGGGCCAAAACCGAGACATTGCGCGACAGTCACAATACCAGAAGCCAATAGCGCCGCATTGATCAGTGAAACGATCTCTGTGTTAGGTAGGCCGATAGAAGCACCGACAATAAGCGGGACAGCGACGATGCCACCAATCGAGGCGAGCATGTGTTGTAAAGCAAGTAGAAGGGTTAGCCCATGGGGCGGTCTTTCATTAAGGGTGTACAGAAGTTTCATTTGATATTCCTCTGCCTGCGTTTCCGTTTACAGGCGATTGGCGGTCAAATAATGACTTCTACAAACTGCGTAGGGTCATAAAAAAGTGCACTGAATCGGTAGGGTTTCTGCTCTCTCGTCATCAATGCAATTAGCTTTCTTAAAAATCATGTTGTTGCTTGGCTTGCGAACCAGCCAAGCAACGTTGTGAGCAATCAAGAAATGACTGCTCAGGAGCTTTAGGGTTAACCGATGAACACTAGCTTGGCGATGAAGATAGCCGCTAGGAAGTACATCGAGATAGACACATCTTTGGTTTTACCTGTCGCCAACTTAAGCACTGTGTAGGTAATGAAACCCAATGCGATACCGTTCGCGATAGAGAAGGTCAGTGGCATCATTAGTGCGGTAATCGCGGCTGGAGCACCGTTAGTGAAGTCTTTCCAATCGACGTGCTGCATGCTGCTCATCATCACGAATGCGACGTAAATAAGAGCACCAGACGTTGCGTAAGCGGGGATCATGCCTGCAAGCGGTGATAGGAAAATTGCCGCTAAGAACAACACACCAACCACGATTGCTGAAAGACCTGTACGTGCGCCTGCTGCAACACCGGCTGCACTCTCTACATAACTGGTTACTGGCGGACAGCCTACACACGCACCTGCCACGCTTGAAATACTGTCGGCTTTCAGTGCTTTGCTTAGGCCTTCAATCTTGCCCGTTTCAGGGTTGGTCAGGTTTGCACGCTCAGCTACGCCCATCAAGGTACCAGCTGTATCAAACATGTTTACAAAAAGGAAAGCCAAGATAACGCTGATCATCGATACGTTTAGTGCACCGGCGATATCCATTGCCATAAAGGTAGGCGCTAAGCTTGGTGGTGCAGCGAAGAAGCCATCGTAGTGAACTAGGCCAAGCATCATGCCGACTAGCGTTACACTCAAAATACCGATAAGCACCGCGCCAAACACTTTACGCTCACTCAGAACCGCAATGATCAAGAATGCAATCGCAGCAAGCAGAGCTTCTGGTTTCGTGAAGTCACCCAATGAAACCAAAGTTGCTGGGTTTTCGACGACGATCCCCGCTGTTTTTAAGCCAATTAGACCTAAGAACAAACCAACACCTGCAGTCATTGAATAGCGCAAGCTCTCTGGAATACTCTCGATGATCCATTGGCGGACTTTGTAAAAACTCATCCCGACAAACAAGATACCGGAGATAAACACCGCACCCAGTGCCACCTCCCAGCTGTAACCCATTTCGCTCACAACCGTGAAAGAGAAGAAGGCGTTCAAGCCCATGCCCGGTGCAAGGCCGACAGGCCAGTTCGCGAATAAGCCCATTAACAAACAACCAATCGCGGCACCAATACAGGTAGCGACAAATACAGCCCCTGCATCCATACCTGAAGCGGCCATGATTTGTGGGTTAACGAAGATGATATAAGCCATGGTTGCGAAGGTGGTGACACCGCCGACTAACTCATTTTTTACGCTGCTTCCGTGTGCCTTAATCTTAAAGAGTTTCTCTAAAATTCCGTTGTTCGCATCTTGGTTGAGTATTTCTGTTTTACTCTCACTCATGTCAGCAAGTCCTTTTATGTTGTGATCCATTTATTGAATACAGCGAGATTTCAATATTAAGTTTTAAGGTTTTTCCTAGCCGCTATTTCTTTAGCTATCAGTTGATTAGTCATCAACTCTCTAACTAATAACGTTATTAGTATTTTTATATGAGCGTGTTTAATGAGCGCGCATCATTTTAGATGCACACACTAATCTGCTTAATATTTGTCGGTGAGCCTAGTTAGAAGTTCTAGGTCATGAGACTAACTGCCCCGGTAGGTTGAGAAACTGTAAGGGGAGACTAAAAGTGGAACGTGGTAGTGCGCATCGGGATCATCCAAGCCGAAGCGAATCACTACGTCGTCTAAGAAAGGCACACCATCGAGTTCCACACCTTTGCTTTTGTAGTAATCGGCTACGTAGAAGATCAATTGATATCTCCCCGGTCGAAATTCATTCCCAGCCAGAATTGGTGCATCGGTACGACCATCTGAATTAGTAAGCACGGTCGCCAGCTTTTCAGTGGAATCCTCATTGACCTTATAAAGCTCTACCTTGATCTCTGCACCCGGTAAGCCGTGAGTTGTGTCTAATACGTGTGTTGTTAATCTTCCCATAGTCCTTTAATAGCGCTTTTGGCGCTCCTCTGTTCCGTGGTTTATCTGTCTGTTTCGACCTTGCAAAGAATGCAACTGGTCACTTTGTTATCACTAACTATGTACGAACTGTACACAATTAGTAAAGCGAATTGTTGGAAAAATGTTAACTATTGTGTCGTTTTTTCTGACTTTATAGATCTTGATTATCGTTTTTTGGTGACTTTTGGTTTTATTAAGTTGTTGTTTTTAATTGGTAATAATGCGTAAATTTAACTTGAATAACAAAATCTTTACATTGAGATAAATAATTGTATACAATAAATGTACAGGGGTAAGGTTGCTCTGTTTATCGAGAATCCATTTGGTTGAATCATTTGGTGACTTACTTAAAGAGCGGCTAAGCCAACCACTTATGTTAGGAGTACTTGGATGAATAAGGATTATTCAAGAAATTTGATCGGTTACGGAGCTAACCCTCCAAACCCTCAATGGCCAGGTAATGCGCGCGTCGCGGTTTCTTTTGTATTGAACTATGAAGAGGGCGGTGAGCGTTGTTTGTTACATGGAGACGACGAGTCTGAAGCTTTTCTTTCAGAGATCCCGTCAGCACAGCCGATCAAAGGCGAACGTCACATGAGCATGGAGTCCATCTATGAATATGGTAGCCGTGCGGGTGTATGGCGTGTTCTTCGCTTGTTCGATGAATATGAAATCCCACTGACCGTATTTACGGTTGCAATGGCGATTGAGCGTCACCCAGACGTAGCCAAAGCCATAGTCGAAGCGGGGCACGAAATCTGTAGTCACGGTTATCGCTGGATAGACTATCAATACATTGATGAGTCAGAAGAGCGCGACCACATGACCAAAGCGATCGAGATCATCCAACAAGTGACGGGTCAACGCCCACAAGGTTGGTACACAGGTCGAACAGGTCCAAATACGCGTCGCTTAGTCGCAGAAGAAGGCGGCTTTCTTTACGACTCCGATGCCTATGATGATGACCTACCTTATTGGCACACCGAGACTGGTCATCCGCAATTGGTGATCCCATACACACTTGATGTGAACGACATGCGCTTTTCAACCGCGCAAGGCTTCAATTCGGGTGAGCAGTTTTTCCAATACCTAAAAGACACGTTTGACACCCTTTATATGGAAGGCGAAACAGCACCGAAAATGATGTCGGTTGGGCTGCATTGTCGTCTGATTGGTCGCCCCGGTCGTATTGCTGCATTGAGACGTTTCTTAGATTACGTAAAACAGCACGACAGCGTGTGGTTATGTCGTCGAATCGATATCGCCAACCACTGGCACCAACATCATCCATATCAACCAAATAACGCTAATCACCAACAGCAAAAGTAGCAGTGAAGCAAGGAGGCTTAACGTGACTGAATTTCGATCATGCCAACCAACAACCATGGACCGCGATACCTTTGTCGCTCACTTTGCTGATGTCTACGAACACAGCCCGTGGGTTGCAGAAGTGGTGTATGACCAAGGTTTGAATGCCGAAGACGACCATATCGAGAATCTTCATCTGAAAATGGCATCGACCTTGTTAAGTGCAGACCAAGGCAAACAGTTGGCTTTGATCAATGCTCACCCGGATTTAGCCGGTCGAGCAGCAGTAAACGGCGAGCTCACCGAGTCGTCGACCAAGGAACAAGCGGGGGCGGGCATCGACCAGTGCAACGCCGAAGAATTTGAAAAATTCACTTCTTACAACAACAGCTACAAAAGTCGCTTCAATTTCCCTTTTATCATGGCGGTGAAGGGAGCCAATCGTTACCAAATTCTTGAGTCGTTCGAGATGCGATTAGGAAATGATAGTGAAACTGAGTTTGCTACGGCGATTCAAGAGATCAACAAGATCGCGATGTTTCGTCTCTGGGATATGTAAGTTAACGGAGTTAACAGCTATCTCAGCCCAGTCTTAGTGCGCTAAGAGCACGCTTTATAAGCGAATAAGCCACTAAGTTCTCATTTTATTATTACTTGATTAATTGGATAGGATTACACGGACATGACCCAAACATTTGAACAATACATAAACCTTGCAGACGAAAAACTCGGCGCAGAAGCTACCTTCGCAACAGACGATTTTTTTGCAGATAAAAGCCGTCTTCTCAGCCACGCAGCGCCAGAGTGGAAAGACGACTTATACGACGATAACGGCAAGTGGATGGACGGTTGGGAAAGCAGACGTAAACGTGGTGAAGGTTACGACTACTGTGTCGTTCGCCTTGGCCTAGCTGGCACCATTGCTGGCGTTGATATTGATACCTCATTCTTCACAGGTAACTTCCCACCTTCGGCATCAATTGACGCGTGTTATTCACCACAAGGTGAGCCAACAGACGCAACAGAGTGGCAAGAAATTCTGCCTTCAATGGCATTGCAGGGTGATCATCATCATCTTGAAGCAATCGAAAGTGACCAAGTATTTACGCACCTACGTTTGAACATCTACCCAGATGGCGGTGTCGCACGCTTACGTGTTTATGGCCGACCAAGCGTGGATTGGGACGCAATAGACTCTCAGCAACAAGTTGACCTAGCAGCCGTTGAGCACGGTGGCCGAGCACTCGCATGTAGCGATGAACATTATGGAAACAAAGCCAACATCTTAGGCCCAGGCCGCGGTGAAAACATGGGTGACGGTTGGGAAACAGCGCGTCGTCGTACACCGGGTAACGACTGGGTTATCGTGGCACTAGGCCACCCAGGTAACATCGAACGCATCGTTGTTGATACGGCTCATTTCAAAGGTAACTACCCTGACAGCTGCTCAATTCAAGCGGCTTACGTGAAAGGCGGTACCGACGACCAAGTAGAAACACAAAGCCTATTCTGGCGTGAACTCTTGCCTGCACAAAAGCTGCAAGCGCACGAGATTCACGAATTCATTTCTGAGGTAAACGACCTTGGTGCGATTACCTACGTACGTGCAAACATATTCCCAGATGGTGGTATCAGCCGTTTGCGTCTGTTTGGTACGAAAGCGAAATAGGTAAGGAAATGAGTATGAGTAATGGAATACGTCGTTTATCCATCGAACCGTTAACCAAGCAGGCTTTTGCAGAGTTTGGCGATGTTATCGAGTCCGATAATAGTGATTTCTTCATGATCAACAGTGGATCAACACGTCGCTACCACAAGCTAGCGACAACGGATGTGCAAGACCAAGACGGAGAAGCCATCATCAGCATCTTCCAAGCCACACCGCTGAGCTACCCACTGACCATCAAAATGTTAGAGCGTCATCCACTTGGCTCTCAGGCATTCATTCCATTACTTGGTCAACCCTATTTAATTGTTGTTGCGCCAAAAGGCGACGATCCAACATTAGCCAATAGCCGAGCTTTCTTGAGCAACGGCCGTCAAGGAGTGAACTATCACAAAGGGGTGTGGCATCACCCAGTTCTCGCCCTCACCGATCAAGACCAGTTCTTGATCGTCGATAGAGGCGGCGAAGGGCATAACTGTGACGAAGTTTATTTCGACAGCGACCGAGTGGCATTGCATTTGGACGACTTGCCAACGGACGACAATAAGGAAGAGCAACGCTTAGCTAAAGCGTTGTGATACAGGAGTTTATTATGGATCCGCATATTACAGAATGGTTGAATTTAGCAATACGCTGGGCTCACATGATTGTTGGTGTTGCGTGGATAGGCGCATCATTTTACTTTGTTTGGTTAGAGAATAACCTTAACCGAGTAAACCCAAAAACAGGCCTTTCAGGCGACTTATGGGCAATTCACGGTGGTGGTATTTATCACCTAGAGAAGTACAAACTTGCGCCACCAGAAATGCCAGAGCACCTGCACTGGTTCAAATGGGAAGCTTACTTCACGTGGATCACCGGTGTGTGTCTACTGGGTGTGGTTTACTACCTCAACGCTGAGATTTACCTGATTGCACCGGGCTCTGGTCTTGATTCAACAACGGCAATCGCGATTGGTATTGGTTCATTCGTTGCCGGTTGGTTTATCTACGACTTACTGTGTGACTCACCATTAGGTAAAACACCCGTACTGCTTGGCGTTGTGCTGTTTGTATTGCTCGTTGCTGCGACCTATGGTCTAACCCAAGTGTTCAGTGGTCGTGGTGCTTACATCCACGTTGGTGCGATCATTGGTACCATCATGGTGGGTAACGTATTCCGCGTTATCATGCCTGCACAGCGTAACTTGGTGAAAGCGATTGAAGAGAAGCGCGAACCGGATCCGGCACTGCCAGCGAAAGGTCTACTGCGTTCTCGTCACAACAACTACATGACACTGCCAGTACTGTTCATCATGATCAGTAACCACTTCCCAAGCACTTACGGCTCGGAATACAACTGGTTGATCCTTGCTGGGCTAGCGATTTTCAGTATCTTGGTGCGCCACTACTTCAACACCCGTCATGGTAGCCAAAAGTTTGCATGGACAGTGCCAGTCGCGGCATTGGGTATGATCACGCTTGCGTTTGTTACCTCGCCTTACGCGAAAAAGCAGATGACTCCGGTTGTGCAAGCGCCAGTGGTTCAAGAAGTGCAAGTTAGCGCGACTGAATCAGCGACAGAAGAACTTGCTGCAAACGACACCGCTTCAACGACTAGTTCTCAGGCCGCACCAGCAGACCACGCAATGCAAACTGCTAGCGCAGGCGTCAGCTTTGAAACTATCAACAAAGTCATTCAAGAGCGCTGTTCTGTGTGTCACTCATCAACCCCGAGCCACGCCGCTTTTGCTGCTGCGCCAGGTGGTGTGATGTTTGATACCCCTGAAGAGATTAAAGCCAACGTACCAAGGATTGTTGCTCAAACAGTAACAACTAAGGTGATGCCGCTTGGTAACATGACTCAAATGACCGACGCAGAGCGCGCACTCATCGGCACTTGGGTAGAGCAAGGCGCTACGCTTCAATAATGATGTGAATCCTTTACCTAAGAGCATGAGTCTTAGGTGAGGCTTGGGGAGAGTTTGGTTTCGGGCACGCACCAAACTCATCCCACCCTGTTTCCCCGGTTCCTATAACCGGGGCTTTTTGTTTTTGGACAAAAGAAATGCAGAATTATCATTCAGTTGGTGACTCTAGGTGCATATGTGAATTAAAGTGTGCTGTTGGTTGTTCCTGTCTAGTCGGGCAGAGTGTTGATGTTCAAGATCAGTTGAGAGAGTTATGAAAAATATCGTTGTATTTAATACTGAAACAGCAGAGCACCGAGTTTTTGACGTATCAGATTCTGATGCGGAGAATTATCAAGAGATACGTTCTTTGCTAGTCAAAGCTTTAGATCTAGAAATTATTTATGACCAAATAATTGAAGCATATTGGGACTTCAAAAATAAAGTTAATTATTGGAATTTAAGGTCTATTTCAACCCCGTTTGCTGACTATGTACTAAACCATGAAATTCGTAGCTCTTTGAATAGTTTGGCTTTTAACTTGTTCAACTTAAGTAAGTTATATCTTGATTGGCATTTTAATGAACGGAAGAAGCGATGTTTTGCATTTGAGATTACGAATGACGAAGCTGCTAGAGTTGCTGTCGAATCACAACGTCAGGATATTTACGACTCAAATATTCATTACGTAGTTGGCTGCGACTTGAGAGGACATAGCCAACATAGCGCTTTACCTGTAAGAACTTTTACTACTGGTGTTCGCTACGATCACGAAACATCAAGTCGCACTGCTCATTTCAGTATTTTTTACGATTACGATGACCTAGTTAAAGCTGGTGTCCCAAAGAAAAAATTATCACATGATATTAAGCTAGAACTCTCAGAAATTATCGACGGTTTCGTATACGCGATTTCTCAAAAGCACATGTTGAATCGTGAGTTATCCGATTCAATTGTTCGTGATGGCCGTGAAAGATATTTGACTAAGTGGCAAAGTTTGGTCAATGACACGAATTTTGAACGGTATCGTTGCGAACTACATTTGGAAGGTGGTGAAAAGCATGTGTTATCTCTTGAGTGGTTTGAGGTGTACGGTCATCTCCAATTAAAGCATCGTAGGTCAATAGATTACTCAGCGATTCGGTTCGAAAAGTGAGTTAGATATAATCAAAAATGAGTTGTATGTAGTTTTAATCACAGTGTCTGAGCTATTAAATAGGGTTTAAGGAAAAGACAAATATGGATATTGCCGTACTAACATTTGATGGATTTAACGAGCTAGATTCTTTCATCGCATCGGGTATTTTGAATCGAATGAAAGAGTTTGGTTGGAATGTGCAGATTACTAGCCCTACAGAATCAGTGACTTCAATGAATGGAGTCACAATTAAATCTCAACAGCCTTTAGAGTTCGCGAATACAGCTGATGCGGTGTTGTTTGGTAGTGGCATGTTGACCCGCGATGTCGCCCAAGATGATAAATTACTCTCAAGGTTAAACCTTAATCCACAAACACAATTGATTGGTGGTCAATGCTCAGGGACTTTATTGATGTCGGTATTGGGGTTACTGAATCAAGTTCCAGCCTGTACTGATTTAATAACGAAGCCATGGGTAATTGAATCCGGTGTGACCATATTGGACCAGCCGTTTTATGCGGAAGGAAACATTGCTACAGCAGGCGGCTGCTTGTCATCCAAATATCTAGCAGCATGGGTTATCAGTAAACTCGCAGACCAAGCACATGCCGAAGCTGCAATTCACTATGTTGCGCCTGTTGGTGAGAAAGAAGACTCTGTGAATCATTGCATGTCGATAGTAAGTACTTACGTTTAAACTGATTCATTGCGTGCGCAGTCCTGTATAAGGTCCTTGATATGAATCTCTACCCATGGCATTTTTAGTCCAAATTGACTTTAGTTAGGACAAAAAATGGAAGACTTGATAGTCGCGTATTTTAGGGCATTGAGCTCATTCTTTAGGTATCTGTTTCAGTCGATATTGATTGAGTTCATTGGTTACGGATCTGGCTGGATAGTCTGTAAAGCATTCACACTAGGGCGCTTCCCCCCATTGAATCCAACTGAAAAAGAGCGAACCAGAATCTCTTATATCGGAGCTATTAGCATCGTGTTGCTTCTGTTAGCAATTGGTGTGTTCAATAGTTTGTGATTCGGAGTGAGGATATATGAAATTTTACCCCGCGGAACAATACCAAGCGGCTTGCAACGAGCTGTTTATCCGATACGAACGTGACATCAAAAAGCTAATCCCTAACGCGAGAGTTGAGCACGTAGGCGCATCTTCTATTCCTTTTGCCGTGTCTAAGGGCGATCTAGATATTTTCGTAGGTATTGAACTTGGTATGTTGTAATCCACATCTGCTGCTGATGTGGCCTTGCAAGTGGTCAGTGTTATTGACTATGAGTGGAACTTAAATGTTGATAGCCTAGTGAAGTTAGACTATCAACATTTATTGATTATGATTCTGCAGATTCTGCTTTATCAAGAACTGAATCGTTATAAGCTTTGGTGCCCTTGTAACCTAGGAAAAGCGAAACTATCCATAAAATAAATGATACTGGAGAAGCAATAACGGTGATCGCGCAAACTACGATGAGAATTAAGTTAACAATTCCCCACATGACGCTCCCTGCATACATCTGAGCGCCTCCTGGTATTACAAAACCTAACAGTAGCGCTATCATAGGGTTTTTCATTTTGTTTTGTATGCGAGCTTGTTGAATTGCGTCACTCATAACGATGCTTCCTTATGCATTTAGTTGTTATTTGCGCACTCTATCTTTATCTTATTTTTAGTCAAGGATTTAGTTAAATATTTGATTTGATTGATTGTTTTATGATCTGATATTTGTCGTATTAATGGGTTTGGTGGTTTTGTTGTGTTTGGCTTATGGTTTAATCTGAGAGGTGTAGGGAGGAATATCGCTCTATTGTTTATTACACTACTTTTTGGTCAGTTTTTACTTTCCTCTTACACTCTTTTCAAATATCGAACCTAGTATCAATTTTCTCTTTGTTACACAGGCAAGTCTCTCATTATGAAGAACTTCTTTGATAGCGAACTCATGCTCTCTAGCTCCTTGAATTTCGTTTTGCTATCGCTTGGGCTAACGCTCCTTTTTCATCTTCCGATTTGGTGTGGGTTCAACTTGAGCCGACGAAAGTGGAAGCTCATGGATTATTTATGGCCGTTTCTAGCGGGTATCGGGATGCTGGGCGCTGTGTCTGAGATTCGTGCGAAAGTAGCGGGTGATTGGGTTGAAACAGAACAAACCAGAGCGGTGGCGATTTTAGAGTCGGTTCAGCAGTTTTCTTTGGATAAGCTGAGAAGTGATACCTGCACAGGTCAACCATCTTTGGATAATCACGCTCAGCACCATGAAGCGTGTTTGTGGTATTTGAATACGGCGATCACGTTCAAAGATATCGATTTCACCTTGTTACCCAACGCATCGGATTTTACGGTTCCTGCGCCTAGCGTATCGCTGGTGGAAAGTGATGCCGTGTGGGTGGATGGTATGCTGAGTCAATATGAGATGCAGAAAAACCAATACATAAAAACCAGAGAAGCGCAGGTGAAGCAGCCACTAGAAAGTATCTTTTGGTATGTGAGTCCTTACTTAGTGTGTTTCGCGATTGCGTTGCGTTTGACGAAAGTCACCGCAGAGCTCAAATTAGATAAGTGCGCATAGTTTGAGTACTTATACCCAGATAGAAAAGGTGAAGTAATGAATGTGAGTGAGTTTTCTCGGTTGGTGGGTTTGTCGGCTCACACGCTTCGCTACTATGAAAAAATCGGCTTGTTGAAAAATGTTCATCGGAACAGTAGCGGTCATCGAGTCTATACATCGAAGGACGTTACCTGGATTGAGTTCGTGAAGCGCTTAAAAGACACCGCAATGCCACTGGACGAAATTCTGGAATACGCAAAGCTAAGGGAGTTAGGGCCAGAATCGACTTCGCAGCGCCAAGTGTTGCTCGAACAACATCAACAGAATTTGCGTTCCCATATCGAAGAACAGCAAAAGCATCTGACTGCGCTAGAGCAAAAAATTAGTTTGTATCGAGATGGAAAAGTCCGTTGACTTAGAGTCGACTCTAACTTGTAAGGTGTTCCTGTAAATCATAAAAAGGAACAAACCTATGAATCAATCACGTTTCGACATCGGCTTAGAAAGACTTAATCATATCGACGGAGAAGCAGGGCAACAGGTTATTGAAAGCCTGCAAGACATCTGTCCTGATCTTGCAAAATATACTATCGAGTATCCTTTTGGTGATATCTATTCACGCCCCGGTTTGGATTTGAAATCACGAGAGATCGCGACCGTCGCTGCCCTTACCGCACTCGGTAATTGTGCCCCTCAGCTTAAGGTGCATTTGAATGCGGCACTCAATGTTGGATGTAGCGAGGAAGAGATTAAAGAAGTGATACTGCAGATGTCGGTGTATGCGGGATTCCCAGCTGCGTTAAATGGCATGTTCGCATTTAAAGAAGTGCTTGCGGAGAGAGGCACAGCTTGAGATAAATAGAAAATATAGTCTGAAAAGGGAGCGTCAACTTTGCTAAGTTGCGCTCCCTTTTCATTGATGGGCTAAGTTTTAAAGGTCGTAAAACTGAAGGTTCGCGGTTCTTTAAGACGACATAGACAGCGCGAATGACAGCAAGATAGGCAAGGTGACCACGCTTAGGAAGTTGCCGAACAACACCATAGACGCGACCTTGGGTGGCTCGACATTGAACCTTTCTGCGAACAGGTAGTTCATCACGGCGGGTGGCAGCATGGTGAACAGAACCATCATCTGTAGGTGCAACGTAGGCAGCGGGATAAAGAAGTAGATGATGGCGAAGGCGATGGCACCAGTAAACAGCGATTGAGCCGTGCACAGCAAGCCAACTTTGAGTCCGCTGAGCTTCAAGTTGACCATTTGCGAACCTAGCGACAACAGCATAATAGGCACGGCTGCTTGGCCGAGTAGTGAGGTGGCTTCGTAGATTGGATTCCACACTGCAATGCCAGATAAGTTGAGCGTCATCGCTAACGCTGCGGCTAAGAATATCGGCATCTTGAGGATTTGTTTGATCGGGTTACCATCGCTTAATAGTGCCAAGCCAACACTAATGTGCACGCATGCCGATACCACAAACAGCAATACCGCAGGGGCTAATGCACTCTCACCAAAGGTATAGGTGAACAGGGGAATGGCCAGGTTGCCACTGTTGCGGAACATATGTGGCGGCGCCCAAGCTTTGAAGTTGAGCTTAAAGATCTTACAGATTGGTATCATCAATAAAGCGGGCACCAACACCGCGACCAAAGAGGCGGTGATGAGTGGCAGTTGTTCGGTGTCGAGAGGCATGGTGGTCAGCGAGGCAAACACTAGCGCAGGAATACACACATCCATGTTGATGCGATTGATCGGTTTGAAATCGGGCTTGAGCCAACGACCCACCGCAAAGCCAGCACTGGCTAAAGCAAAAACGGGAAACAGAATGCTGACGACCTGTTCGAACATAGAATTCCTTTCTAGATTGAGTGCTTCCATTTAGCTGAGAAACGAATGTTTTAGAGAGACGCTAAAGTGAAGTATGAAGTCGATATGTATAAACATTAACCTATCAATATAATGACTTGGCGTCACCGAAGATCGTTGTTTGTGAACGGTTAATTTATATTTCTTTGAATGAAGCACAAAAAAGACCAGTGGCATCAGCAACTGGTCTTTCAAGGCTAGATAAATCTGGACGGATTTTTAATTAACGACGGCTGTCGCTGTCTAGCGATTGTTACTCGGTTTTCAGTCTAGCTAACGAGCTTTTGATAATCTTTGAAATTCACATCGTAGGCTTTCTCGCCGTAGATGTAAGTCTCGCTGACGGTTCTGTCGTCACCCAGGCTCATCAATACAAATAGCTTCTCTTCAAGCTTGGTCGCTTGTTCCATTCTAAAGCGCATCAATTGTGTGGCGTGTAAGTCCAACACCACGAAATCGGCTTCTTTTCCTACTTCCAAGTTGCCAATCTTGTCTTCTAAATGCAGTGAACGTGCACCACCTAATGTGGCTAAGAATAGCGACTTAGCTGGGTGCAATTTCTTATGTTGAAGCTGCATGATCTTATAGGCTTCACTCATGGTTTGTAGGATTGAGAAGCTAGTGCCTGCGCCGACATCAGTCCCCATACCAACACGAATGCCGTGCTCTTCCATTTCTGGTAATCGGAATAAACCTGAGCCTAAGAACAAGTTCGAAGTTGGGCAAAAGGCGATGGCAGATTCAGTATCAGCAAGGCGCTTACATTCGCAGTCAGACAAGTGAATACCATGGGCGAATACCGAACGCTTGTGAAGGAGCCCGTAATGGTCATAGACATCTAGGTAACTGTCGCGCTCTGGGAACAGCGATTTCACCCACTCGATCTCTTTCTCGTTTTCAGAAAGGTGAGTGTGCATGTACACGTCTGGATATTCTTCTAGCAGTTTACCGACAGTGGCAAGTTGCTCTGGTGTGCTGGTTGGCGCAAAACGAGGTGTCACCGCGTAAAGTAAACGGCCGCGGTTATGCCATTTCTCAATCAGTTCCTTGGAGTCTGCGTAGCCAGATTCTGGCGTGTCGGTGAGGTAATCAGGCGCATTGCGATCCATCAAAACCTTACCCGCAATCATACGTAGGTTGCGCTTCTCAGCTTCTTCAAAGAAAACGTTAACCGACTCTTTGTGTACCGTGCCGAACACGAGTGCCGTGGTTGTGCCGTTGCTTGCTAGTTCGTCTAGGAATAGCTTCGCCACTTTGTGTGCGTAGACTGGGTTTTTGAAGCGCTTTTCTTCTGGGAAGGTGTAGTTCTCTAACCAATCAAGAAGTTGCTCACCGTAAGACGCGATCATCCCTGTTTGAGGGTAGTGGATGTGCGTATCAATAAAGCCAGAGGTGATCAGCTTGTCTTTGTATTTTTTGACTTCGAGTGTTTTAGGTTGGCGAGCCAATACCTCGTCGACATGGCCCAAGTCGACGACATGGCCGTTCTCAACCACTAAAACACCGTCTTCAAAATAGTCGTAAGACTCATCGATGCCGACGTCTTTTGGGTCGGCGACGCTGTGTAAAATACTGGCGCGATAAGCTTTGCGTTGCGTTGTCATGTTTACTTCCTTTTAATGACTTCAGCGACGTTATGGCCACTGAAGCTTTGCGACTTGTGTTAGGCGATCTTCTCTTCCAATGGTGGTTCGCCTACGTCGCTTGGTTGACTGTGTTGATCGGTCAAACCCTGATTTCGATATTGTTTGGTTGGGCGCTTTTGTTCAAGCGCTTGGCCTTGATAGTGTGCGATCAGTTCACCCGCAACCGATACCGCAATTTCGGCAGGATGTTTGCCATTCACGGCGCTAATGCCAATCGGGCAAAGCATGGTTTCGATTTGTTCTTGGCTGTAGCCGCGCTGCTCTAAGCGGAAGTCGAACTTCTTACGCTTGGTAAGCGAGCCGATCATGCCAAAGTAACGGCTGTCTTCACGGTCAATAATGGCTTTGGTTAGGTCAAAATCGAGCTGGTGGTTGTGGGTCATCACAAGGTAATAACTGTTTGGTTGCATGTGTTTCACTTCACCGACTGGGTCGTCTGAGACAAGCTTTTTAACACCGTGTGGCAGCGTTTCAGGGAACACTTCTTCACGTTCATCAATCCAGGTCACACGGAAGGGTAGGGTTGCGACAATGTGCAGCAGCGCTTTGGCAACGTGGCCTGCGCCAAACAGCACAAGGTGGTTCTGCTGAGTGCCAATCGGTTCAAAGCTTAACGTTGCCATTCCGCCACAACATTGGCCTAAACGAGCACCTAGGTTGAAGCGTTCCACTTTGAGCGATTTTTCACTGGCAATCAGCATCTCTCGAGCCATTTTAGTGGCCACATGTTCAAGGTGACCACCACCAATCGTAGCGATGATTCGGTCACGAGTGACAAGCATTTTGGTGCCCGCATCGCGTGGAACGGAACCTCTGTCTTCAAGAACCGTCACCATCACACACGGTTCGTAGTTCTCTTCCAGTTTTGCCAGTTCGTGAATCCAATTATCCTTAAACATACGTCCTCCTAAATCCCTTCTATACTTCCCAAGCTATCATGAGCCTTATTAAGCCGTTTCTGATTGAACATCGACCGAAGTCGGAGCCGTTTCAGTGACTTCCTGAATCGCCATCAGAATACGCTCTGGTGTCGCAGGTGTGTTGAGCTTAGGAATCGCGCCATCGACGGCGACATAGCTAATGGCATCTTTCAGTGCGCTCCATACCGACATACCCAACATGAAAGGTGGCTCACCCACGGCTTTCGAGTTGAATACGGTGTCTTCTGGGTTGTTACGGTTTTCTAAAAGGTGCGTTCTGAAATCAATTGGCATATCAGCAATTGCAGGGATCTTGTAGCTCGCTGGGCCATTGGTCATCAAGCGGCCTTGCTGGTTCCAAACCAACTCTTCCGTCGTTAACCAACCAACACCTTGCACAAAGCCACCTTCGACTTGGCCGATATCAATCGCAGGGTTCAATGAAGCGCCCACATCATGCAGAATATCGACACGCAGAATCTTGTTCTCGCCGGTTAGGGTATCGACGATAACCTCTGAACAAGATGCTCCGTATGCGTAGTAGTAGAAAGGGCGACCGCGCGCTTTCTCGTGATCGTAATAGATCTTCGGAGTGCGGTAGAAACCAGTGCTCGAAAGCGAGATTTGGTTAAACCAAGCCAGTTCAACAAATGAGTTGAAGGTCATGATCTCATCGCGGATCTGCACCATGCCGTTCTTAAATACCACCTCTTCAGGCCACACTTTGAAGTGCGAAGAAGCGAAGTCGATCAGGCGCTGCTTAATGGTCATTGCGGCGTTTTGCGCGGCCTTACCGTTGAGGTCGGTGCCCGATGAGGCTGCGGTTGGTGATGTGTTCGGAACTTTGTCTGTGTTTGTAGCGGTGATCTGGATACGTTCGACATCGACTTGGAACTCCTGTGCAACGATTTGTGCCACTTTGATGTTCAAGCCTTGGCCCATTTCCGTACCACCGTGATTCAAATGAATACTGCCATCGGTGTAGATATGGATGAGCGCACCTGCTTGGTTCAAGAAAGTCGCAGTAAACGAGATGCCGAATTTCACTGGTGTGATCGCAAGGCCTTTCTTCAAGATAGGGCTCTGCTTGTTGAACTCGGCAATGTCTTTACGACGTGCGTGATAGTCACTGCTGCGTTCAAGCTGTTCGGTTATCTCAGGTAAAAAGTTGTCTTCAACGGTTTGGTAGTAATGGGTCACGTTACGGCCTTCTTCGCCGTAGTAGTTCGCCTTACGTACTTCCAAAGGATCTTTTTTCAGGTAACGCGCAATCTCGTCCATGATGTGTTCAATGGTCATCATGCCTTGCGGGCCACCAAAGCCACGGTAAGCGGTGTTCGATGCTGTGTTGGTTTTGCATCGATGACCGACCACTGTCGCATCGCCTAGGTAATAAGCGTTGTCTGAGTGGAACATCGCACGGTCGACAATAGAGCTTGATAAGTCTGGTGAGTAACCACAGTTACCTGCAACGGTAATGTCGGCACCTTGAATTACACCATTGTCGTCAAAACCGACCGTATATTGGTTGTAGAACGGGTGGCGTTTACCGGTTTGCTGCATGTCTTCACTGCGCAGCAAACGCATTTTTGTAGGTCGGCCTGTAAGGTGGGCAATAACCGCAGCCATACACGCTGGAGAGGCCGCTTGGGTCTCTTTACCACCGAAACCACCGCCCATGCGACGCATATCAATCACGACTTTGTGCATCGGCACGCCAATCACTTCCGCAACCAGTTTTTGAACTTCGGTCGGGTTTTGAGTCGAGGTGTAAACGATCATGCCGCCGTCTTCGGTTGGCATTACGCTACTGATTTGAGTCTCTAGATAGAAGTGCTCTTGGCCACCGATCTCTAGGTCACCAGAGATCACGTGTTTTGCTTTTGCCAGTGCTGCTTTTGAGTCACCACGTTGTTGAGTGTGGCTTTCTGTTACGAAGTGCTCTTTCTCTAGCGCTTCTTTTACATCAAGAATCGCAGGGAGTTCTTCGTATTCAATGATTGCAGCGTGTGCGGCTTTACGCGCGGTTTCTAAATCATTGGCAGCCACGGCAATCACAGGTTGGCCGTAGTATTCTACTTTGCCGTCTGCAAGCAGTGGGTCACCCGGTAGGATGGCGCCGATATCTAGCTCACCCGGTACGTCTTTCGCTTGAATGGCAATCGCCACGCCTTCGAATTCGTAACACGGTGACAGGTCTATTTTGGTGATATTCGCGTGTGCTTGAGTGCTCAGGCGTGCGTAGACGTGCAGCTGATTTGGGAACTCTAGGCGGTCATCAATGTACACCGCTTCGCCCGTGACTTGCTTGGCTGCACTATCGTGTTTAACGCTTTTACCTACGCCAGTTTTTAGGTCTTGTTTTGCAATGGTAACCATCTCTTCGTGGGTCATCGCATGCTCGTGTGATTTACACATAAGACGTTACCCTTGTTTCGATTTGGTTGTTTTTGTTCTGCTGTTCAATGAAGTAACGACGCAACATATTGGCTGCCGACAATGAACGGTATTCTTGGCTGGCACGGAAATCAGATAGCGGCTCAAAGTCGTTATACAGTTCCTGCATCGCTAACTTAATATTAGCGTCTGTCCATGGTTTGCCTAATAACGTATTTTCACAACGCGCCGCGCGCTTAGGTGTTGCAGCCATACCGCCGAAAGCGATACGAGCGTAAGAAACCTTGCCGTCTTCGATTTGAATATCAAACGCACCACACACCGCAGAGATGTCGTCGTCTAAACGTTTAGACAGTTTGTAAGCTCGGAAGCTGTCGTTAGTTGGCTTAGGAATGATGATCTGTTCAATGAACTCACTCTCTTTTTGCGCCGTCACTTTGTAGCTGATGAAGTAATCTTCAATCGGCATGGTGCGTGACTCGTCACCGCAACGAAGTTTGATCTTTGCGTTAAGGGCAATCAGCAGAGGAGGGGTGTCACCGATAGGCGAAGCATTCGCTACATTACCGCCGATGGTGCCTTGGTTACGCACTTGCAGTGAAGCAAAGCGATGCAGCAGTTCACCAAAATCTGGGTAGTGTTTTTTCAATAGTGAGTAAGAATCACTGATAGGCAGGTTGGCACCAATGATTAGATCGGTGTCGGTCTCTTCACATACCTTCATGTCTTCAACAAGGTTCACGCTGATCAGTGTTTCAATCTCACGATGGAATTGCGTCACTTCCAGCGCTAAATCCGTACCGCCAGCAACCAGCTTAGCGTTCGGGTGGGCTTGAAAAAGCTTGGCCAACTCATCGGTGCTTTTTGGGGAAAAAGCGGTGAGGTGACCAAGGCGTAAGTTGGCCTCAGTGTCTTGAATGCTTTCTAGCTTCTTGATGGTGTTGCGTTCAAGTTCAGCAAATTGGTCGATCAAAGGTTGGTCTGTTGAAAGTGACATCGCAGCATCAACAATTGGTCGGTAGCCTGTACAACGACATAGGTTACCCGCCAGTGATTCCATGACGTCTTCTTTGCTCGCATCGGGTTTGTTTTTGCCTAGCGCAAACATCGACATGATGAAGCCCGGCGTGCAGTAACCACACTGTGAACCGTGAAAATCAACCACCGCTTTTTGCACTGGGTGCAATGAGCGATCTCGATTTTGCAGATCTTCTACTGTGATCAGTTGCTTGCCATGCAGCGCTGAAACGAACGTAAGGCAAGAGTTCACCGAGCGGTATTGCAGTTGTCCATCAACCACTTCACCCAGAACTACCGTACATGCGCCACAGTCGCCCGACCCACAACCTTCTTTTGTACCCGTCTTATTTATCTTGGTACGAAGGTAGTTGAGCACTGTCATATTTGGCGACAGATTATCTTCGCGTCTTATTTCCTGATTGAGCAAAAAAGTAATCAAGAGACCTCCTTGTAAATCGACATATTTCCATGTGTATTCTTTTTGACTTCTAGGTCAATAATTATCCATCCTGACCCTGCGGTCAACTATTTATTTACAAAAATGTAACAAAGATGGCTTGTCGTGAATTGTATACAATTTAATTTTGGTCATAGTCGTCTGTTTTATAAGGGTTTGGATTGAGATTGAACAGTTTTATGGTGTGAATGAATGGATAGCTATGTATACAAGATAAAGACAAGATTTATGGCACTGTTGGGAGTGATTCTGTAGAGGCTAAGATCGTTGTTGAGGCTAGAATAGACAGTGTTTTAGATGGATGTGAGCCGATCGTCGTCTTTATTTTTAGGGGAGAGGGCACAAAAAAGAGAAGTAAACACTAAGGCTTACTTCTCTCCTGTATTGTTAATAAAAAGCTGTTAACAAAAAGCTGTTAACAAAAAGCTGTTAACAAAAAGTTGTTAACGGATGGTTATTAAGCGCTTGTTGAATCTTCTATGACTTGCTCTTAAGCAGATCTGAGAACACGACATGCAGATCACTAGAAGCTGTGCTGCTGTCTAGGTTGAGCTTCGAACGAATATGGCTTAGGTGTTCTTGCATCAACTCTACGGCTTGTTGTTGATTGCCTGACTCTATCGCATCCAGTAAGCCTGAGTGTTCGTCTAGAGAACAGTTCGAGTGGTTGCCCGTTTCGTACTGAGCGATCAGCAGTGAAGTTTGCGATACCAAGCTGCGTTGGAAAGCCAGCAGTGGCGCGTTCTCTGCCATTTCAGCCAATTTGATGTGGAACTCACCAGACAAACGTAGGCCAGAGCCGTAATCGCCTTGGTCGAAAGCACAGTTCTCTTTCGCGACTAATTTTCTGCATTCTTCTATTTGAGCTTTGGTTGCGTTTTTCACCGCCAGCTCAGTGATAGCGATTTCCATCACTTCACGTGCTTTAAAGATTTGTTTGGCTTCGTCAACCGTTGGCGCAGCAATCACGGCTCCTCGGTTAGGACGGATCACCACAACTTGTTCTAAAGAAAGACGCAGTAAGGCACGGCGGATAATGGTGCGGCTAACGCTAAAGATTTCTGCTAACGCTTCTTCGCTTAATTTGGTGGCTGGTGGCAGCCTTTGTTCTAGTATCGCGTCGAAGATATGGCAGTAAACAACATCGTCTTGAGTCTGGCCTGTTACTTTCGTTTTTACACCTTTGGAGACAGAGTTTTTGAGAACTGTCATAGAGATAAGGACCCTTGTTTAGTCGAGTTGGGTTGGTCGAGAATAATTCATGAGTATTACTCTATATTGTATACATTTATCTATACAATGCCACTGGATGAAAGTGCGATGCACGCTTATTTGTTAATGACTTATAACATTTAGTTTGCAGGGAACTGTGTGCAATCTTGAGCTTTAAGCCATTTCTAATCCAACTAAACTCGATTATCGCCGCAGCTGTACGCCACGATCTGGCTGATTTCGCTCAGGCTACGACCTGACTGTTGCTGCCATTCGTTGAAGGCTTTACCCGCTGCCAGTTGTGCTCGCTTGGTGTTACGACCGCTATCAACCACGTCTGTGCTGCGTAGGTGTGCTTCAACATCTGATGACAAGATGAAGGTATCTTTACCCATTTGGCGCAGAGTGTAGGCACCAGTGTTACCGCCTAATCGCTTGCCGTGTTTCTTCAGATAATCCCAAAGTTCAGTGATACGTTCTGATGGCCAGTCGGCAACCATTTGTGAGAAGGAATCCGCCTCACGCTTAGCATTGTGGATCATGGTGGCATTGGCAGGGATGGTCATCACCTTAGTGAGGTGGCGAATAATGCGCGGGTCTTGCGCTTTTTGTTCCCACATTTCATTCGGCAGCATCAGCATTTTTTCGATATTGAATTCAAAGAACACTTCTTCAAATTGCGGCCATTTCTTCCTCACTACATTCCATGAAATACCACACTGGAATACTTTTTCAGTAAAGGCGGCTAGCCAACGATCGTCGGTGATTTGTGATAGCTCGGCTTGTGAAAGGGGCGCACGAATAATTTTTTCGAGTTCGGCCGCTCCGCCTTTGCGGTGAGCTGCACGTTGGTAAATAGTATCGAATTTTTCTTGGGTCATGAAGGTTCCAAATTACATCTGTGTATCTTGAGTATGTAGCCAATGCTTAATGATATGGGGTCAAATCTAGTAATTAAAACGAACTAGCTAAGCTTTAATTCCATTTGATATAGAGGCCAGGTATTGTCATTGAATTCTTTGAATTTTGGTTCTTTGTCTACCACTTGAAAGCCCGCTTTGTCGTAGCAACGTTTCGCACCGTGATTCTGTTGGAATACCGCTAAGCTGATGGTGGTGACATCAGGGATCTGTTTTGCGGCTTCTAATGCACTTTCTATCATGGAGTGCCCAAACCCTTTACCACGCTGACTTGGGTGAATGGCCACTCGGCAGAATCGAAGTTCACTGTCTGACATACGTTGAAACTCCATAAAACCGAGCAAGTCATTAGCATTCGAGTTAGTGCTAGATGTGGAGAATGTGTAAAGCTCGACATGGGGCTCTTGAGAACGTTCAATGATGGAGGCGGCTTCTAACGGCCAACCAAAGGTTCGTCCGCCCCACAGTACATAGTCTTCGAGTGATGTGAACCAAGTGACGATCTCATTGGCATCGGAGGCTTTAAAGCGGTTTATTTCCATATCCTTGTCTCTTCCTTATCGCGAGTCTCTTTTTCTAAGCTGCTAACTCTAAACCGCTAAACTTCCGCGCCCAACTGCTCAAGAAAGCCACGCATGTAGTCGGTGCGCTTGTTGGCTTCTAACTTAGCGGATTCTGTATTTATGGTTTCAGCGAGCTTAAACAGCTTCACGTAGAAGTGGTCGACGCTGTAATGCTTGTCATCTAAGTCACGATGTTCAGCGAACGGGTCTTCGTGGTTATAGAGCTCTGCGTTAAAACTCTGACCGACGTACAGGCAGCGTGCAATACCAATCGCACCGAGAGAATCTAGGCGGTCAGCATCTTGGACTATCTGAGCTTCTAACGTTTCAGGTGTGATGTTGGCGCTGTAGCTGTGCGTGACAATGGCATGATGGATCTCATCAAGATGGGACGCGGGATAGTCGATAGATTTGAGGAAAGAGATCGCCTTGTCTGCTGCCATTTGCGAGCTTTTGGCTCTGTCTGGATGGTTCTTAGGAAAGGTGAAACAATCATGAAGGTAAGCGGCGGGTAAAACGACTTCAAGCTTAGCCTGTTCTTGAGCACACAAAGCCTTAGCGGTTTTGACTACGCGCTTAATGTGGCTAATGTCGTGTGCTGCATCTTGTGTCATTTCTCGTTGTGCAAACTCAAGCAGTTGGTCTTCAAACTTTTCCTTCACGCGTCTCTTTCTCCCTATGTAGACGTTAGCAATCTTGTTGATCACCTAGCATTTATTTCACATCGACTTTAACAGTTTCAAGCGCGAGTTTTTATCTTTTATAAAAGGAATACCAACAAAAAAACCGACTCTGTGAGTCGGCTTAATAGAGGGGCTTGTCTACGTTGATAAAAGCATTATCAACGGCAGTCAGAGCTTAAGCTGCAGCTTGTTGAAGCTGTGCTAGCACATCATGCAGAGAAGGGCTGATGGTGTGTCCAAGCGCTTTCACTTCGTCACATGGCTCTACTAAATCAGGGATCTGGAAGCTGATCATGTTGGCTGCCATAGAAGCGCGAATTCCGTTGTTCGAATCTTCGAACGCTAGGCAGGTTTCAGGCGCAACACCTAGGCGTTCAGCCGCCAGCAAGTAAATCTCTGGGTGAGGCTTGCCGTGAGTCACTTCGCAGCCTGTGCTTAATGAAGTGAAGTACGAATCTAGGCCAGCCAGCTCAAGCTTCTTCTTTGCGATATCAAGCTGAGTGGAGGTCGCCACCGCGATTGGAATGTCATTCGATTTTAGCCATTCAAGCAGCTCAATCACGCCATCTTTTACTGGGATTGCTTGGTTTTTAACAATTGCACTGTAGCGCGTGCGCCATTCATTATTCAGCGCTGGGTAATCTAACCCTTCACCGTAACCATTTCGAAAAATCTGTTCGATGGTTTTTGCGTTACAACCAATGATGCCTAGGTAGACATCTTGCAAAAACGGAACACCTTGCGCGTGACATGCTTCTTCAAAAACCTGCATACAAAGTCGCTCGGTGTCGAGCAGCAGCCCATCCATATCAAAAATAGCAGCTTGAAAATTCATATCCGTGGTTCTTAATGTGTTGTCATCGTGAGGGCGGGTATTTTGACATAGTGTCTAGTGATAGGCGAGTCAACGTTCAGTAAGAATATATCCAATCGGCTCGGCAATATGCTTCTGCATGACTTTAAATGTGATTGATTGTGGTTGAAATAATATCGTTCAGTTATGAGCCTTGTGTTTTATAGGCCATCCAGATCTAACAGAAACAATTATGATTATTCCACATAACAAATCTAGCTTGTGAGTCTGGCTTCTTATTACATTTCATAAACTTACGGGCGTGTTAGCGTGACCATAATCTTATAAAAAACAATTACCGGGAGCCTGCAATCATAGTGTGACCAAGCAATAAGTAAATGGCTGAGCTTAGGGAGAAAATAACATTAGTCCACATTTTTAGCAGGGTTGCTTATGTTGTATTTTGAGTTTCTATTTTTATTAGTCGTCCTTTATATCGGATCTCGGTATGGCGGTATTGGCTTAGGTGTTGTTTCGGGTATTGGTTTGGTTATCGAGGTGTTTGTCTTCAAGATGCCACCAACCTCTCCACCTGTCACCGTAATGCTGATCATTCTCGCGGTGGTAACCTGTGCTTCGATCCTCGAAGCGGCCGGTGGCTTAAAATACATGCTCCAAGTGGCGGAAAGGGTACTAAGAAAGAACCCGAAACGCGTTACCCTGATAGCTCCGTTCGTGACTTACTCGATGACTTTCTTATTGGGTACTGGCCACGCGGTTTACTCCATCATGCCGATCATTGGCGATGTTGCACTGAAGAACGGTATTCGTCCTGAGCGTCCAATGGCGGCAGCGTCAGTTGCGTCTCAACTAGCTATTACCGCATCTCCAATTTCAGCCGCTGTGGTGTACTACCTCGCGCAGCTTTCTGATATTCAACATTCTATTACTCTGCTTTCCATTTTGATGGTGACGGTACCTGCAACCTTATTTGGTACGTTTTTGCTTTCTTTGTACAGCTTGAAACGCGGCAAAGAACTGAATGACGATCCTGAATATCAAGCGCGCCTAAAAGATCCTGAGTGGAAAAAGCGTATCGAAAGCACCACGGCGACGTCTTTGGATGAAGTGCTTCCAACTTCGGCTCGTAATGCGGTATTGATTTTCCTACTTTCAATTGTCGTGATTGTTATCGTGGCGATGGTGCCTGAAATCAGAACCATCGTTGACGGAGACAAGCCAATCAAGATGTCGGTGATCATCCAAATGATGATGCTCTGCTTCGGCGGTATCATCTTGCTGGCGACTAAAACTGACCCGCGAGATGTGCCAAACGGTGTGGTATTCAAATCGGGAATGGTGGCGGCGATTGCGATCTTCGGTATCGCTTGGATGTCGGATACCTACTTCCAATACGCAATGCCTCAGTTCAAGTCTGGCATCGTGGAAATGGTGACTAACTACCCATGGACGTTCGCACTAGCGCTATTCATCGTATCGGTTGTGGTGAACTCTCAAGCAGCAACTGCACGTATGATGCTACCGGTTGGCCTTGGCTTAGGATTAGATCCAGCACTGCTTATCGGCTTGATGCCAGCGGTTTACGGCTACTTCTTCATCCCGAACTACCCATCAGATATCGCTACGGTGAACTTCGATGTGTCTGGTACCACTAAGATTGGTAAGTGGTACTTCAACCACTCATTCATGTCGGTTGGTTTAATTGGTGTGGTCGGCGCATGTTGCTTAGGTTATGCACTGGCTCAGATTTTTATCGCTTAATGTATTAACTCTTTTTTTGAAATAGCCAAGACAACAACGAAAAACAGCGCCTAAATTGGCGCTGTTTTGTTTTAACAGGTTTCGTTTATTAGCTTTCAGGAGAGCTATTAACGTGGCTCAAAAGCCAGCGACTGAATTGCTTCTTCAATCGTTAGGAAGTGGATCTTCATCAGGCACACTTCAGCTTTTTGAAACTCGTGGTTTCGAATCAGTTTAGTCACGCTTTCAACCGAATACTGCTCAGCTCGTTTAGCTAAACCCAGTTGGTTTGAGTTTGATTGTAGCGAGTAGCTGTCGCCAACTGAATCGATGAGGTAATCATCTTCGCCCAAGATCATATCTGAGCATTCCACCTGGAAATCTTGTTCTGACGCGACGTAAATAAGCTCATCATCACCGTCGAGTTTTACCAAAGATGGCCAACTGATCATTACTGCCCTTTCTATGTGCTGCTTACTGCTTTTAATAGTGGTGACGACAAGCAATTATATAAAAGTTATCGTCATCTGCTTTATACACTAATCGATTCTTGTCATCGATTCGTCTTGACCAAAAGCTAGACAGGTTGCCGACTAGTGGCTCCGGCTTTCCAATCCCTTCAAAGGGCGTTCTTTTGGCGGCTTCAATCAACTTATTTAGTTTCTTGAGCGTTTTCTTGTCTTGGGTTTGCCAGTATAGGTAATCTTCCCAAGCATTATCTGTAAATACAATCTTTCGATCATTCGTCATTATTCAATTCTCGAACGGTTGTATTTCCGGCTTCGAGTTGAGCAATAGATTCAGCCAATCTTTCAGCGTTTTTAGGCGAGCTCATAAGGTACAAGGTTTCTTGCATTGAATTAAAATGATCAAGAGACATGACCACTGCATCTTCTGAATCTCGTCTGGTTATTACCGTAACATCAGAATCGTCTACCACTCTATCGAGCACAGACTTAAGGCTATTTCTGGCCTCAGTAAAAGAAACAATATTCATCACTTATTTACCCTGTTGTTTTTGGATATGTTTAATCTTTCTATATACACAGAATAGTTAATCATTCATGAATTAACTATTCTACATGTTCCGCTTGTTGTACATGTTATATCAGAGCTTACACATGATCAACTTATGGTACATGTCATTCATTGTAAATATGCAGAGAGTTACTGACTCAAAATGCTATTTACTCAAAGATCGGCCTAATGGTGCGAAGTAACCTTGCAGGGCTTGGTATATCTGTTCTCGGTGCGCCATATCAGGATACACGGGGTACATATCAGGCTTGGTTGTGCCATCCACTAGATAAGCGTTCTTGATATCGGAACACGATTCAATCACGGATTCAAAAGCGCGCGCCATCATCTCTGTGGGTAGTGAGAAGTAACGGGCAGACATCGCTTTGTCGGCAATCACACTGCGAGCCACATAATCGTGTTTGTCCAAGTTATTGTCGCTAAGCAGTGTGGCATCAAACAGAGACATCAAACTTTCGTTTAATGGATGAGGTCGCACCGTTCTATCGTGCAACCAACAGTCGCTGGCGAACAGGATCTGCTTGCGAGGGCCAGAGGTATCGCCGATTTCAAACGCTTTCTCAGCGATATAGTGGTCAAATGCATGCCAAAACTCGTGAGCGAGCGCGCCAGCTCCGGCATTCTTCGCGAGGGCTAATTCTCGTTGGTTCGGGGCATAGTGTGCTTGTACGCCTTTTCTGCCGCCACTGCCGAACGCTAAGCCTAATGTGCCGCGAAGGCCAATCGCTTCTGGTGGCAAAGCCAAGATGTAAGCCAAGTCGGCTAGCGAATCGAATATCAGATTTGCGGCCAACTCTTTTTCTTCTTTCGTCACCCAAGCACCCACACGAATGCTGCCCATACCGAAGGTTTGTTTGATGTCCATGAATGACACCTGATCGCCATGTCGGTAGTCTGGGCCTTCGCGCGTTTTGTATTTAAAGTGAGTTAACTTCAAAAGGGTCCTTGGAAACAGACGTAAGAATCAATAGTGTGCTCAGTGAGATGCGCCTGTGTGAGATGCATCTCTTGGAATTAAAGGACGTTTGCACTTTTGATAGCAAATTGCCGAACAAAATTAGTTTAGATTGAGTTCGAAAGCTTCCCATGAAGTTGGGTTACCTTCACGAGTGAGTGGAAAGAGTGGCTGTTGTGGTTTTGCATAGCTTAATCGGTGCAGTCTTTGAGTTACGTGGTAGCTATCAAGCCCTGATACCGTGACCAAATCCAACGCTTCTAAATCAAGGTAGCCATCCGGCATCACGGCGCGTTTGGGTGCGTGAATCGTTATAACTTCACCGATCAACATTTGCGTTTGATTGCTTTCGATTGTTATCTGTTCTTTGAACGCTAACCCTATCTTTAAACTGCTCTCCAAGACGAAGGGAGCGGGGAATGTGTCGTCATAATAGGCCGTTAAGCCGACCGCGTTGAATTCTGAGACTGGTTTAGGGTAGCGAGCCGAGGTTTGATGGGCCTTTTTAACAAAGTCAGCACCAATGCTGTTAACGGTGAAGTGCTTTGTTTCTAGAATGTTTTCTAGCGTATGACGGCGGCTTTTATCTGGGCGAACAATAAAACCAAGCAGCGCCGGATCAGACCCTAGGTTAATGACAGAGCTTACTATCGCAAGGTTTTCAAACCCCTGTTTATCACAAGTGCCAATTAGGTTGGCGCTTTTAAATCCAGACAAGGAATTAACTAAACGAATGCGGTGGCGCGGGTCCATTGTTTGGATATCTTGTTTAGAAAGGGTCATATCCTTCATATCCTTCATATCTTCTCTTCTTCTCATTTATTGTTATCTTCGAGCATGCTCACTAACGGACTTATATGTACGAAGAATCCGCTTTTATCGATCAAAGAGCGCTTATTGGCCGTGGGCAGTTTGTCTCTTTTATCTCTGCTACAGCACAATGAACGAGATCCTTTGCATAGATTTACGTACGTTGACGTCCCTTTACATCACAGGAGCTAAAGTAATGATGTCGTCTTTATGAGTGTTAACAAATGAAAACAGTCCGCAATATCATTTGGGCAATGATTGCCACAATGTCAGCCTTTTGGTTTGCGATGGAACCGCAATTATTCGCTTCAAGCGATGTCTTTGAATGGCGCTCAGCCATGATTCAGTACTCAGGTATTTTGTCTCTGGTGTTAATGTCCATCACAATGATCTTGGCGATGCGTTTGCCTATGGTTGAGAATTGGCTGAAAGGTATGGATAAAGCATATCGAGTCCATAAATGGCTCGGTATCGGTGGTGTTGCACTGGGTGTGACACACTGGTTGTGGTACCAAATACCTAAGTCATTGGTGGTGTCTGGTGTGTTAGATAAGCCTGTTCGACACGATGGTTCAGGGCCGCAAGCTGTTTTGACTGGATGGGAGTTATGGGTCAATGAATTACGCGGTATTGCTCAGAGTATTGGCGAGTGGGGCTTCTACTTGTTGCTCATTTTACTGGTGGCGTCACTATGGGCGGCAGTGAAGTACAAACCGTTTAAATTGTCGCACCGTCTGATGTCGGTTGCGTACCTGTTTATCGCTTTCCACTCAGTAATCCTGCTTAAACGAGCGTATTGGGGAGAACCTATTTATTATCTAACTGTGGCATTTGCTTTGGCTGGGTCTATCGCAGCGATTTACAGTTTGTTGGGCTTGGTTGGGCGTCGTAATCGTCACTCAGCGACGATTATCTCGACTCGCTATTTTCCACAAGCTGAAGTGATGGAGCTGGTGTTAAAACCGGAGGCATCTTGGCAAGGTCACAAAGCTGGGCAGTTTGCGTACTTGCGTTTCGGTAATGAAGACCCGCATCCGTTTACCATTGTTTCTGGCAGTGATGATCCAGAGTTGCGCTTTTTGATCAAAGAGCTGGGTGATTTTACTAATGGCCTATATGAACGAGTGAAAGCGGGCGATGCGGTTACGGTTGAAGGACCCTATGGTCGACTTTATTTTGACCTAAGCAAGCCACAAATTTGGATTGCTGGTGGTGTCGGGATAGCGTCGTTTTTTGCAACACTTGAAGCGCTCAAAACAGAACGAGATCATCCTCGTATTCAACTGTTTTATTGTACTCGCGGTGTTGATAAGCAATTAATCGATGAGTTGTGGCACCTAGCACACGCGGTTGGTGTGAAGTTGACCGTGATAGATACCTTGCACTCACCGCGGCTAAACGCCGGAAGAATTGTCAATCAATGTGGCGACCTCAACGAGTACGAGATGTATTTCTGCGGGCCGGAGTTGTTCTCTACATCACTGAAAAAAGAATTAGACACCTATCAATTTGATATTGAAAAGCACTACCACGAAGAGCTGTTTGTGATGCGTTAAAGCCAACTATTGGAGCTGTGATTGTTAAATTAGTCAATCGGCACAGTGTAAAAAGGCGTAAAGTCACTCAATTTGTTATTGCAGCGGTTTGCTATTGAGCGATACCATATAGGGCTGTTTCTTTGGTAAAGATGTAATTATGTCAGATGAAAAACTCGCACTCGAATGGATGCGCCAACAAGCTCATAAAGTTGACCCATACGTTATCGATCCATCGTTTGATGAATGCGTTGAGTTGCTTGATCCTGCCTTCAAGAAAGGCAAGAGTGTTGCTCAACTCAAGTATCTGTTATCAGAAGCAGATCGCCGAGCGGGCGCGGCAGAACGTAAGCATGCGGCTTTAAAATACGCCAAAGAGAAAAGCCCAAATGCTGGTCAAATCTTGCGACTGCAAAGCAAGCTTCAACAAGTTCAGTTGGCTCTCAAGCTTGCCACTGGCGATAACAATATGACCATATCTCAGTTCTGTTCAGAGTATGACGTGACTAAGCGTGACGGCAATACGGCATGGAATGAAAAGTTGGTGGAGCAGGGGAAGAGAAAGTAGCGATCTCTATTTCTATTTTTTGATTTAGTCGTTTTTCTATTGAACTTTAAATCATGCTCGCAGAGCCGTTAACTCGGTATCTTGAACCCCAATCATTGATATGCATTGCCGTGGTTTGAGCGCGGCGTATTGTCTCAACGATGCCCTCATTATTTTGGTGACGCACTCATGAACCTCTCCCAGATTGACCTGAATCTTCTTTTCGTTCTTAAGCATTTACTCGAAGAAAAACACGTCTCTAATACCGCAATGTCTCTGAACATGAGCCAGTCTTCGGTAAGTCGTACGCTACAAAAAATGCGTACCTTCTTTGATGATGAGCTGCTGGTACGAAAGAAGTATGGCTATGAGCTGACCCCAAAAGCAGAGTCGATTAAAAACGATATCAACACCGTTATTACTAACCTGGAAAAGTTGGTTCATAAGCAGTCGTTTGACCCAAGCAAGGTTGATAGTACTGTGAAATTTTATGGCTTACTGCCTCAAATTAATACCTTAATGCCCAAGGTGATCGCTAAGATCCGCAAAGAAGCGCCGAACATGATCGTGAGTTTAGATTCTGCGCCCAAGCGTCATTTCGAATCCTTGGTCGCAGGTGATGTGCACTTTGCCTTATCTTCGCATCAGCCGCCTTCTGCTGAGCAAAATATCTATCGTATGACAGTGGCGAAGCGCACGTTCCGTTTGTTGATGAGCCGAGAGCACCCATTGGCGAATGAAACTCTGACCCCACAAAAGCTGGCGGAATATGATTTTGGCCAAGTCTCTCTACAAGGTGAGAAAAGGCTCTCTTTCGAACACAAATACCAAGAACTCGGTTTAGCCAATAAAAAGCAGCGCCTGTCTGCACCTGTGCAGTTGAGTAACTTCAGCTCGGCGCCAAGTATTGCTGCTGAAACCGACATCATCTTTCACCTTCCAACACCTTTTGCAGAAGCAGCGTGTCATGATCCCCGCCTGATCACCAGAGAAGTCCCAGAAGAACTCCACTTGAGCTTTCAAGAAGTTTATTTGTACTGGCACAAGCGATTTCATGATGACCCGATGTGTGAATGGGTACGTGAAATATTCAAAGACCTCTATGTAGGCAAAGATACGTACTCTTAAAAGAGAGTGACTTCTAGTTAAGTAAGCAGCGAAGTCTGAGTGATTTGAGAGCCGTTATTCGCAACATCATCAGTTTCATATCAAGCATAAGATGAAGGTAACTATCCGTCTGGCGGATAGCGATATTCTATTTTGGCGATAGCATTATGCTTGAAGCGAATGATTTACGCCGCTCTAATTGAGAATGATTATTAAATGCAATCTCAATTTAAGTAGAGCCAAGATGAACACTATTCAAACGTTTACTCGTTCCCCCCTTTCTAAGTCTATAGCTGCTGCGTGTTTTGTATTCCCTGTAATGGGCTTTGCTAACGAACAAGTAAATCAAGTTGATACCGAAGCTTTGACCATTGAAGCGACGACTATGGAAACCATGGTTGTGACAGCAGCTGGTTATGAGCAGGTTGTCACTGAAGCGCCAGCGTCGATCAGCGTGATTACTCGTGAGCAGCTGGAAAACCGATCGTATAAAGATCTGACAGACGCGCTGCGTGATGTACCTGGTGTGATAGTGACAGGTGGTGGTTCGAGCCAAGACATTTCAATACGTGGTATGCCTGCAGAATACACGGCGATTTTGGTCGATGGACGCAAGCAGTCTGGCCGTGAAACACAACAAAACAGCAGTGGTGGCTTTGAGCAAGATTGGCTACCACCTCTAAGCGCGATTGAGCGAGTTGAAGTCGTGCGTGGCCCAATGTCGACGCTTTACGGTTCAGACGCGATTGGCGGTGTGATCAACATTATCACTCGTAAAGATTATCAAGAGTGGTATGGCAGCGTACGTGGTGAAACAACACTGCAAGAGAACTCAGACTCGGGCAATTCATATCAAAGCCAAGTGCATCTAGCGGGCCCTCTTATTGATGGCTTGTTGAGTGCTTCTTTCTCTGGTTTATATCAAGAGCGTAAGGAAGATGAGATTCTTTACGGATACGGAGGCAAAACATTAGAGAGTTACCGTGGCGCACTACACTTGACGCCTACGGATGACGATACTTTCTCGTTTGATTACACCTATCACGATCAAGAACGAGTGACGACGGATGGAAAATCGAAAACCACAGATTCTGAGCGTGTGAACAATCGTCAATCATTGGGCCTATCTCACTCAGGCAACTACGACTGGGGCTCGGGCACTTCATACATCAACAATGAAACGGTTGAGAATGAAGGCGGAGAAATGGAAGTGGAAAACCTGACTCTGAACTCACAATGGTCTATGCCTGTGCTTGAGGCGCACTACCTAACTATCGGCTTCAACTATACACGTCAGGAGCTGACAGATTCTGCAGAAGATCATGTCTTCAAAAATAACCAATGGTCACTGTTTGCGGAAGATGAATGGTACATCACCGATTCTTTTGCTCTAACAACTGGCCTCAGATTTGATCAAAATGACGTGTTCGAGTCTCATCTGAGCCCTCGCGTTTATGGTGTGTGGAGTGTCGACTCATATTGGACAGTGAAAGGCGGTGTTTCAACGGGATATCGAGCACCAGGCTTAACTGAGATGGAAGCGGGTTGGGCGCAAGACAGTTGTGGTGGCGACTGCTCGGTTTACGGTAATCCTGATCTAAAAGCCGAGACGTCAGTGAACAGTGAAATGGGCGTGTACTTTGTTGGCGATGCCGATTTAAGCTCGAACTTCACCGTGTTCTACAGTGACTTTAAAGACAAGATCGACAAGAAAGAGCTGAGCACTAACTGTGGCCGACGTGGTTGTGATTCTACCTACGTGAACATTGAAGACGCGATTACTTACGGTGCTGAATACACGATAAATAAAAGCATTACCGAGGCGATTTCTGTCGGTTCGACGTATACCTATACACATACTGAGAAGCAGTCCGGTGAAGATGAGGGTAAGCCACTAACGCAAATTCCTGAGCATTTAGCTACCGTAAATGCAGATTGGCAAGTACGTGATGATGTCCAATCTTGGATACGAGTGAATACCGTGGCAAAGAGTCAGAACCGACAACGAGTAGTTCAAAAACACAATTCGAAGCGCCATCAATTACTTATGTTGACTTAGGTACCAACTGGTATGTGCAAAAGAACCTTAAGGTGATGGCTGGTATCTACAACCTATTTGATGAACAAACCGATTACGAAGAGTTTGGCTACGTTGAAGATGGTCGTCGTTACTGGTTAGCAGCAGAAGCGTCATTCTAGATAAGAGGTTCATAATGAAAAAGATAACAAAATTACTGATGCTTTCATTTGTTGGATTATCGGCTGCTAATGCTAATGCTAATGCTAATGCTAATGCGGTATACACAGTAGAAAAGGACATCTTGTTTAAGACGGTAGAAGCACGAGAGATCAAGCTTGATCTCTACCTTCCCAAAACAGAAGCAAAGGTTGATGGAAAATATCCGTTGCTCGTTTGGGTACATGGCGGTGCGTGGAAGCGTGGCACTAAAGACGATATTCCGACTAAAAACCCGTTGTTGCTTAATTCTGTTTTGGATGAAGGTTATGCGTTGGCTGCGGTCGATTATCGTTTAAGTGGCGAAGCAACTTTTCCAAAACCAGTCGCGGATATTAATGATGCTATTAACTATCTTCATGACCATGCTAACAAGTACAATCTTGCCGCCGATAACGTGGTTATGATGGGGCGTTCAGCTGGTGGTCATTTAGCGGGATTGGTCGGCGCAAGTAATACGTACGGTGACATTAGCTTTTACTCAGAACCTAAGTATCGAGTGGCTGGAGTTGTAAGCTTTTTTGGCCCGACGGACCTGCTGGAACTAGGTAATAAAGGGAACAGACCAACCAGTAAAAAGTCGTCGGTGTCACGATTTTTAGGTGATATCCCGAGTGAAGTACCAGAGCTAGCGGCACAAGCTTCAACGACCAGTTATATAAACAGTGATGCTCCGCCTTACATTCAGTTCCATGGAACACTGGATAAGCGAGTGCCTTTAGCGCAAAGCCAGATCCTCAAACATGCTTTGGACAAGTACGGCATTGAGAATCAGCTGTTTATCGAGGAGGGTGTTGGTCATAGTGCTCCAATTTTTGATACCGATAAGTATGTACCGCATGTGATTGCGTTTTTAAAGCGACATTATCCAATTAAATAATCTCTACTTTTGTGACGTTACAACGCGCTAGAAAGCATTCATTGAGCCATTTAAAGCCAAGTTGATCACTAAGGTTCAACTTGGCTTTTTTATTGGAAGCTTTCATAAGTATCTGGATTCATTTCTAACTTCCCTTTTATGATTCGATCGTCATTTATTAGATCGAACAAAACCGTGTTCACCCTCGATAATTGAGTTATTTATCAGTTAAAGATGGTGGTTATTGTGTGTTTCATCACGATTTGTTCATAACTGACTCTAGCTTATCGACGACCTTGATAAAGGCTTCAATGTGCGCGATACACTATTTTTCGCCCATTAATCAATTTCACTTGTGACAAAGTTATCAGAATTATGCATTTTCGGTAACGTTCCCGAAATTATCGATCTATCATCCACTCAGATACAAAAGTGAAGTAATCAACACGACTGATTTCTATTTCTTCTTCGATATAGAGCTTATACATCAAAAGTATAAGCCGAAATGTGCTTACGAATTGTTTTGGGAACGTTTGCAAATAATCCAAAACAATTAACGTGAGAACATCAGAATGAAACGACACATTTTAGCGGTTGCTGTAACAATGGGGCTAATGACTACATCGGTATTAGCAAGTGAAGACGTTGCAGCATTAGAGCAACGTATTAATGAATTAGAACAAAGGGTTGCACAAACAGAGCAGGTCTCTACCGAGGCCAATGAAAAGGCTTCTTCGTTTGAGTTTCACGGCTATGCTCGCGCTGGGTTATTGATCAACGACGACCTAAACGGCGCGACAGGTACTGGTCCTTACATGACAGCGGCGGGTGCCATTGGAGCTCCAATTGGACGTCTTGGTGTTGAAGATGATCATTACGTTGAAGCGAACTTGATTCATAAGCGATTTGCAGACGATGGCTCTAGTGCTTTGTTTCGCATCATGTTGGCCGACAGTACTGAGACAAATAACGAGTGGACTGCCAGCGAAAGCCAGTTGAATGTGCGACAAGTGTATTCAGAACTGAACCGTCTGAGCATGTTCTCTGAATCTGAAGCGTTTTCTGAAGCAACGTTTTGGGCGGGTAAACGATTCGATCGCGACAACTTTGATATTCACTTTTTCGATTCGGATATTGTCTTCTTATCAGGTACTGGTGCGGGCGTTTATGACGTTCAGATGAGCGACAACTGGAAAGCGAATTTCTCTATTTATGGCCGAGATTTTGGTGAGATTGATAGCTCGTCAACAGATGTAGAAAACTACATTGCAACCATGAATAACCGTATTGGCCAATGGCAAGTGATGTTGAGCGGTATGACCTCAGCAGACAACGATAGCCGCCTAAATGGCGCAGCTGAAAGCGGTGTACACGCAATGTTTGCGTACCATGGAGACAACTTCTTTGGTCTGAGCGAAGGCTTCTCTAAAACGGGTATGTTAGTGGGTAGTGGCCTAGGTGCAGAGCTAAAAGGCATCGGTTCAAATGGTGATCTACTGGATGACGCGAAAGCCGTTCGCCTGTTTAGCTACGGTGTCACTCGCATTGGCGACAACTGGCGCTTAGCACCTGCATTAATGGCAGAGCATAGCCAAGACCGTTTGAAGAAGAATGACGAGTTCACATGGGCTTCTTTAAACGTTCGATTAGCTCAAGAGTTCACAGAGAACTTTGAGATGGTTTACGAAGGTTCATTGCAATACATGGATTTAGACAACTCGACAGAGCAAGCGAGCGGCGGTTTCTACAAAGCGACAGTTGCACCAACACTCAAGCTTTCAACTAGCACTGGTTTCTTTGACCGACCAGAACTGCGTTTCGCTGTGAGCTATGTGGATTGGAGTGAAGACCTAAATGGTTACTCGATCAGCACTGAAGCAGATGCTGCAACGATGGGAGAGGGCGGCGAGGTTCTGTTTGCACTGCAGATGGAAACTTGGTTCTAATTGCTTGATATATCGTTTAGATAGAGAGTGTTACTCATGATGTGATAGTCGCATCACCAAATGCCAACCTTATCGTTTCAACTCGAAGGTTGGCATTTTTTATCTTGGGATAACCTGATCTCTGAAATAAATCGCTAGCAAGACTCTCGGTCAATAGTGGTGAAGGTCAACACCATCTTGCTCATTTCAAAGCCTTTTTTCTCAATACGGTCGAGTAGCAGCTTGGCTCCATTTTCTCCCGCTTTATCAAACGCATAGTTAAACGTAGACAGCGTTGGTGTGCATACTGAAGCAAGTTCATCATCACCCACGCCGAGTACCAAGACATCCTTTCCTGGAACGAGGCCCGCTTCTTGAATTGCTCTGATCGCACCGATTGCGATACGGTCAGTGGCGCAGAATAGGCCGTCGAGCTTGGTGTGCTCCTTGAGATACTGCTTCGCCAGTTGGTAACCTGATTCTATGGTGAAGTCGCCACGGGCGTGAAATTGCAGTGTGAGGTCGTTAAATTGAAGCGATTGAGCGAAGCCTTCCGATCTCATCTTATCAACCGCAATATCATCACCTTGCACACCGATGAATCCCATATGCTTACAAGCTTTCGCTATGAGGCGATTACCCGCTTCAAACCCTACGCGAGTGTCGTCGTGCACAATGCTTGGGATGTTAAACATTGACCCGTCTTGACCAACCAATACCACGGGTACGGCAGAGCTTTGAATCGCTTTGACTAATTGGTTGTCGAGGTGGGTCGCGTACAGGATGATTCCTTCAACACGCTTCTGGTTAAATATCTGAATATATTCAAGTTCTTTATGGTGTGTTTGGTGTGTGCTCGCTAATAATACATGCTTGCCCGCTTGCTCTAATACGGCGGTTAAACCATCGACACCCTGAGAGGTAGCATGGGAAGAAACCCTAGGAACAATCACGCCAACCAGGTTGGTTTTTTGGGACTTTAAGTCTTTAGCGACTTGGTTTGGGAGATAGCCACACTCTTCAACCGCTTTACGCACCTTCACCTTGGTCGCGTCTTTTACGCCATACTCATCATTGATTACTCTTGAAACCGTCGACTTGGAAACTCCAGCGAGACGAGCGACATCATGAAGACTAGCCATTATTCATTATCCAATTGTAATTTTAGTTTTGGGATTGTTTGCAAACAGAGCATCAAATTTACCTGTTATTAGGGGATTTTAACCCTGTCTTCTTATCCTAGGGAGATAATTTGAAGATCATTCTCACACTATTGAGCAGTTATCTTTGATCATTTGTTATTTCTAGGCAAAAATTTGTTTTGCAAACGTTCCCGAAAATTCAAAAGCTCAAATGATAATCCAATGGGGTATGTAATGAATTATCCAAAAATAGCAAAAGAGCTGCTTTCTCTATTAGGTGGTAAAAGTAATATCACCGCACTCGCACACTGCGCGACTCGTCTGCGTCTTGCGGTTGCAGACCAAGATAAAATTGATGAACAGGCGATTGATAACCTAGAAGGGGTTAAGGGCCAGTTTAAAGTGGCAGGTCAATATCAGATCATCTTTGGCTCAGGCATCGTAAACCAAGTTTATGCTGAGTTGGCTAAGCTGACTGAAATGACGGAAATGTCGACCAACGATGTGGCGTCTGCAGGTGCTGACAACCAAAATATCCTGCAACGCGCGGTGAAAGGCCTGTCTGATATTTTTGTACCAATCATTCCGGCGATTGTTGCTGGTGGTTTGTTGATGGGTATCTACAACCTATTGACGGCTCAAGGCTTATTCATTGATGGCAAATCTTTAATCGACGCTAATCCGGGTTTGACCGACTTAGCAAACATGATCAATACATTTGCTAATGCTCCTTTTGTGTACTTACCTATTTTATTAGCATTTTCAGCGAGTAAGAAGTTTGGTGGTAACCCATACCTTGGCGCGGCTTTAGGTATGTTGATGGTTCACCCAGACTTGCTTAACGGCTGGGGCTTCGGTGGCGCATCAGTGTCGGGCAGCATTCCGGTTTGGAACATTTTAGGTTTCGAAATCGAGAAAGTAGGCTATCAAGGTTCAGTACTACCCGTTCTTGTTTCTGCGTTTATTCTAGCGAAAGTTGAGCTTGGGCTGCGTAAAGTTATTCCTTCGGTTCTGGATAACTTGCTAACGCCGCTATTGGCGATTTTCATAACTGGTTTGTTAACATTCACGATTGTTGGTCCATTTACTCGTGATATCGGCTTCCTGCTTGGTGACGGCCTAAATTGGTTATACAACAGTGCTGGCTTCATTGGCGGTGCGGTGTTTGGTTTGATTTATGCGCCGTTTGTTATTACTGGTATGCACCATAGCTTTATTGCTATTGAAACTCAGTTGCTTGCGGATATTGCAACAACTGGTGGTACGTTTATCTTCCCTATCGCGGCGATGTCTAACGTGTCACAAGGTGCAGCGGCACTGGCGGTTGGTTTCATGAGTAAAGATAAGAAAATGAAAGGTATCGCGATTCCTTCTGGTGTGACTGGCTTGCTTGGTATTACTGAACCTGCAATGTTCGGTGTGAACTTGAAGCTTCGCTATCCATTCATTGCTGCGGTTTGTGCCGCTGCGATTTCAAGCGCGTTTATCACGATGTTCAATGTGAAAGCACAAGCACTGGGTGCGGCGGGTATTCCTGGCATCATCTCAATATCACCAGAAAAGATTGGCTACTACGTGGTAGGTATGATTATCGCGTTCGTGACTGCCTTTGCTCTGACCGTTGTTTTAGGTCTGCGCGAGCGCAGCAAGCAAAACATTAAAGCAACAGCTTAACGTTTCTCCCTAGAAGTGAAGCCCCCCTTTTCACTTCATTTCCTAAGCTTTGGGGTGCTAGCTAGGTGATTTGGCTTAGCTAGCCTTTTTATATTTTTACATGACAGCGTGAAGTGTCACCTTGCTTTTGGTTGCTACTGCTTTCGATTGCCATCGCTTTCGGTTGTCATGATTTTCAGTTTTAAGGTAAGAAAGATGAATCAAGTTTGGGTAACTGGAGACGCCGTCGTCGACCTCATTCCGGAGACTGACGCGACATTATTGAAATGTCCGGGCGGTGCGCCTGCTAATGTCGCGGTAGCGATTTCTCGCCTTTTAGGCAAAAGCGCATTTTTTGGCCGAGTGGGTAACGATCCGTTTGGCACTTTTATGGAAGTGACTCTGCAAAAGGAAGGTGTGAATACCGATCGCTTGGTGAAGGACCCTGAACAACGCACGTCAACCGTGGTGGTCGCTCTTGATGACCAAGGCGAGCGTAGCTTTACGTTTATGGTTAAGCCAAGTGCCGACCAGTTTATGTCTGTTGAAGACATTCCCGAATTTAAGAAAAACGAGTGGCTACACGTCTGCTCGATCTCTTTGGCTAATGAACCAAGCCGAAGCAGCACCTTCGAAGCCATCCGACGCATGAAAGCCGTGGGCGGTTACATCAGCTTCGATCCAAACCTTCGTGATGAAGTGTGGCAAAACCCATCTGAAATTAAGTCTGTGGTCATGAAAGCGGTTGAGTTGGCGGATGTGGTTAAATTCTCAGAAGAAGAACTGGACTTCTTAACCGATTCAACTTCGATGGAACAAGGCTTGGCTAACATTGCAGATCTTAACAACACGCTTGTTCTGGTTACGCAGGGCGCGAAAGGCGTTTGGCGAGTATTTGAAAACCAAGGTGTGTTGATTTCAGGTCGCTCAGTGACGCCAGTGGATACCACGGGTGCAGGCGATGCTTTTGTTGGCGGTTTGCTTGCAAAGCTTTCTCAAGATGATGAGTGGAACAATCAACAAGTCGTCGATTCTGCAATTCAGTGGGCGAATGGGTGTGGTGCACTGGCGACCACGCAAAAAGGCGCAATGACCGCACTTCCAACGCAAGAAGCTCTTACTCAGTTTATTCAAAAAGACTCTTCAAATACGAATGCCGTAGAGGAGAGTGTATGAGTTTGAACTCGAACTGGACAGTAGAGCAAAGATATCGCCGTATAGAAGATATTTCTCTAGAGAGTATTGATGCGATGGTAGAGCTTCGCAAACAAGACTCTGGCTATCCAAGCTACCATATTGCGCCTAAGTTTGGTCTGCTTAATGATCCGAATGGTCTGTGTTTCTTTAATGGTGAACACCACCTGTTTTACCAATGGACGCCAGTTGGCCCCGTCCATGGTATGAAGTACTGGTACCACCTTTCTACCAAAGACTTCGTTCATTTCGAAGACCACGGCATTGGCTTGCACCCAGACCAAGATTACGACTCTCACGGTGTTTACTCTGGTGGTGCATTGGTTGAAAACGACAATGCATTGTTGTTTTTTACAGGTAACAAGCGCGATGGAAATTGGTTGCGAGTGCCAACTCAATGTTTTGCCAAGATGTCTGCTGACGGCAAAATAGAAAAGCACGGCGTGGTTATCGAAAACGATCACTACACCGAACATTTCCGAGACCCAAAAGTGTGGAAACAGGGCGGCGATTATCTGATGGTTGTGGGTGCTCAAACGCCTCAAAATACTGGCTCTATGGCGCTATATTGCAGCCGAGACCTGATGAATTGGCAGCACAAAGGTCCAATTCAAACTCGTTACAACAACCTTGGCTATATGTGGGAATGCCCAGATTTCTTTGAAATAGAGAATCAGTCGGTGATGCTGTTTTCTCCACAAGGTGTGTCTAGCGAAAATCCATACGATTTCAAAAATATCTACTCGGTGGCTTATATCGTCGGTGACCGCCTAAATCTCGATTCGGTAGAACTGGAAAACCACCAAGATATTGCGCAACCAGATTATGGCTTCGATTTCTATGCACCACAGACTTATTTAGATGATACAGGCCGCCGTATTCTGATTGCTTGGATTGGTCTGCCTGAGATTAATACACCATCTAATGAGTATCAGTGGGCGGGCATGTTGTCGTTACCACGCGAACTTCAAATCCAAGATGGCTATCTTGTTCAGTCTGCTTTACCTGAATTGAAAGCGCTACAGGGTGAAGCTGTGGTGGTTGAAAATGCTCTTGAATTGGATACAACCAGCTTCATGGTTGAGCTCGAAACTGATACTGACGAGTTTGAGTTTACACTTGCTAACGTTGCGGGTGATAACATCGTGTTCAGTGCTACAGAAAAGGAGTTCATGCTTGATCGCAGTAAGATGTCTCAGCTCTACGCGGAAGAGTTTGGCTCAGTGAGAAAAGCACCGAGGTTGAGCACCAAGCAAACCATCGAGGTTTATGTTGATAAGTCAGTGATCGAAATCTTTATCAATGGCGGTAAGCACACAATGACCAGCCGTTTCTTCATTGATGACTTGAGTTCATTGTCGATGACTGGTGACGTGAACACCGTTTATCACTCGATGAACCCAATTAAAGGGTTGGACAACTAACCTCCGCTTATCTCCATCAAGAAAGCCGCTGATCAACAGCGGCTTTTGTTTGGTCTGCGACATCACTATTGTGCTAACTCTTTGACCTTGTCCATTCCCCGTAGCCCTGAATCTCAAGTCCATTTAGAACAAACAACCAACGCTAAGGTCGAATGTTATTGAAACTGACCTTCTGCGTTCCGTCATCTTTATTCAATAGCTCCACCACATCGCCTTGATAGTAATACGGTTCCATTGGCATCTCGCTGTTGGTCGGCCTTGCGTAATGCAATACTGCTGGCTTCGCGTCAACTTGCTGTGCGTATAGATAGCCAATCAGCGCATGTTCAAACTGGTGATAACCGTTGCCCCAATGGAAAGCTTTGGTGCGTTTTGGCTCAAGCCCGACACCGCCGTATTTATGGTCGACCCATACATCATGAAAAGTGGGTAGGGTGTATTGCAGGACGTCTTTCATTGAATCATCGACAAGCGAAACCGTCATGGCTGCTTGATCAAGCTCCGCCCATTCCCATGATGAAGCCCAATTTGTGTTTGGTCTGCTTTGCCAGCCAGTTATCTCTTGTCCTTTCCACGCTTTCTGAAGTTCTTCGCCATAATATTGGGATACACTCACGAAATTTTTCTGATATTGCGCATGAACGAGAGTGTGTTTCATCCCTTTGATGCCAAACTCTTTCCATTCAGAGTTATTCAATGTTTGGCCTGTAAGGTAAGTCATCCAATACGCTTTGATGGTGTGCCCAAAATCGTTGTGATTAGCATTCGGCATCTTGGCGGCTTTGCTGTGAATGGCCCCGTAGAAGCGTTGTTCATCTTCAGAGTGGTAGTGCTCGACCATGGTTTGTGTCAGCCAACTTAGATCATCAAGCCATCTTGTCTTGGTGGGCTCTTTTAGCAGGGGAGCGACTAACAGCATGTAACCGTTAATCTGATCAAGTTGCGCGACCAGTTCACGCTGTGTGGCTTTGCCATCTTCACCATCCGCAAGTACCCAAGCAAGACCGCTGTTGTCGCTAAGTCGATATTTATCAAAGATAAAAGCTTGTTGTGCGATGAGTGCTTCTTCTACCTTTTTGTCTTGAGTCAGGTAGTAGTACATGGCAAGGCCAACTAATGCATACGCTTGATCTTGAGAAGTACGCTGCTGCCAATTTTGGCCTACTTTTCCCTCTTTTGTGTAGCCGATAAAGCCGCCGTTTTGCTTATCTTCTAGCTTATCAATGATGTAGTAGGCTCCTTGCTTGGCAAGCGCTAAAGCCTGCTTATCGCCACTAAGGTGGTAGAGCACGCCATAGGCATAAGTTTGACGTGACTTCATCCGCGTAAACTCTTTGCCAAAGTGTGGCGTGATCCAGCCTTTGTTTAGTTCATGGCACACATCAGAAACATCGAGCAAGGTACCGTCATCACAGCGGAAAGTAGGGAAGTTTCCTACCGGTTCTCCTTGAGCGCTAGGCATTAACCAATAAGGTGCAAGCCCTTCAGTCGCATGGTTGAGCCACTCTTCTCCAGAAGGAAGATGGGCGTTGGCAGATACGGCGAAGCTAGTAATACTGAGTAATGCGATCGTTGCTCGTAACATGATGTTTATCTTAACTATTTGAATTTCTTTGAATATAAACAATCACATCTGCACATTGTGATTAGGCGATCACAATCGACCAAATTAATAAGGTTTAGATAAAAGCTCACAGACTAGTGAGCTTTGGAAGGGTGTCTTGTATTTTATACTGGCTTGCCCGCCTCATCTTCTTCAACCACATCGGTTTCTAAGCTTGCCTCTGCCAGCCATTTTTGTATTGATGGACTGTTAAGCACACGTTGTTGATACTGCGATGCCTTTTCGGAAAGTTGTATTCCATAGGTTTCTACGCGCAATGCGACGGGTGCAAACATCGCATCGGCAATCGACCATTCACCAAATAACCATCCCTCTGGGTATTGTTCCATTTGTGCAGACCATATTGCATCAATACGAGCGATGTCTTTCAGTGCGTCTTCACTCAGTGTGAGCTTTCGTTGTGCGCGGCAGTTCATCGGCATTTCATTTCTGACGGCAAAGAACCCAGAGTGCATCTCGGCGGAAATTGCTCGGGCATGGGCGCGTTCTTTCACTGAGCTAGGCCACGCTGCACCGTCCAAATAGGCATCGTTAACGTATTCGAGAATCGCCAATGAATCCCACACCGCAACATTACCATCAACTAGGGTTGGAACCTTGGCCGTTGGCGTCACTTTCGCCAGAGTGTCGTAAAAATCAGAGGTGAACAGCTTGAGCTTGATGACTTCTGCATTCAGGTTGTAGTTGTCGAATATTAGCCATGCGCGCAGTGACCAAGTTGAGTAGTTCTGGTTTCCAATATAAAGCTGCATCGTTGCTTCCTTGCGTTTGGTGGGCATGCATTTGAGATTAGGGGATTGTATTGCGGCGCACTAACGGATAATTTTGATGCAATACATTAACAAAAACGATGGGTGGTGATTTCAATATGGATATTGATGCTTTGCGAGGCTTTCTCGCGTTTGTAGAAACCAGTAGTTTCACTCGTGCAGCGAAACAGATAAATCGCACCCAATCGGCATTCAGTGCTCAGATGCGTAAGTTGGAAGAAGAACTCAACGTCACTCTTTTCCAGAAAGAGGGACGTAATTTAATACTGACTGAAGCTGGCTTAGCGCTGCGATCTCATGCCGAACAGTTGGTCGCCCTTCACAATACCGCACTTAAGCAAGTAAAGCGTTACGAAGACAAACAACCTCTGCGACTCGGCTGCCCTGAAGACTACAATGACACCATTCTGCCGAAAGTGATTCGCCTGTTGCAGAAAGCAGAACCCACCTGTTCAATCCAAATATTCAGCCTGCCCAGCATTACGCTGAGAGAGTGGTTGGATGACGGCAGGCTTGATGCGGCGATTGTCACCCGAGCGCCCGATAGTGAAGAGGGTTACTGGCTCACTCATGATATCGGAGTATGGATAAGCAGCCCTGATTATGTGTTCGATGAGTCTAAACCAGTGCCATTAGCCTTGTTTCAGACCGATTGTAAGTACCACGCCGCGGCAGTGAATGGCTTAACCAAGCAGGGCACGCCTTATCAGTTATTGGCGTGTAGCAATACCGCTTCAGCGCAGCGTGCAATCGTGAAAGCAGGATTAGCGATTGGTGCGATGGGTAAGCTAAGCGTGACTTCAGATTTGAAAATTCTTGATGATATGCCGCCGTTGCCTTCGGTCGATATTGTGCTGATCCTAGCGAGTAAGCATCACCCGGTATTGGATAAAGAAGTGCTCAATCAACTTGTGGAGCTGGGTTCTGAGTAGCTTAGGTTCATCTTCCTATTGGAGGATTCCCAAGCTTTTCAATTTTCGATAAATGGTGTTGCGGCTGATACCGAGTATTCTCGAAGTCTTACTTATGTTGCCTTGGTTGGCTTGATAAGTTTGCAACAAGGTTTCTTCAACGGTGCTTCTTAAATCGTTACTCGCTGTACCTTTTATGGCATTAGAAGTCATTAGCTGGTGCTGATTATCGTGTGCTAATGACGTGAGATGTTGAGCAAGATGGCTCGGTACATGTTCTAAGGTGAGCTGTGGTTCATCACTCGCCAGTAGAGCGGCGACCTTAAGTAAATTGTCTAACTCGCGAATATTGCCTGGCCAAGAATAGGCGCACAGTAAGCTCATTAAGTGCGGGCAGATTGTCTGTTCGTCTTCTGCGTATTTACCGTGAATGTGCTCGATTAAGGCGTGTTTGTCTTGTCGGTGTTGCAGGCTTGGCAAGGTAAAGGCCAAGCCATTCAGGCGGTAAAAGAGATCTTGTCGAAATTCCCCCGTAGCGACCAACTGTTCTAAGTTTTTATGCGTCGCGGCGATGATCTGACAATCGACTTGATAGCTTTGATTAGAACCAACTGGCACCACGGATTTGTCTTGCAGAACATGCAGCAAGCGACACTGAGCCTCTAACGGCATGTCGGCGATTTCATCCAAAAATAGAATGCCCTTGTCTGCTTGACGGATCTTACCTTGAAAACCCTTGTGGCTTGCGCCAGTAAACGCGCCCGGCGCGTAGCCAAACAGCTCAGATTCGATAAGATCTTTCGGCAGCGCACCGCAGTTCACCGCAACTAACGGTGACGATTTACGTTGGCTTTGCTTGTGTAACGCTTTAACAAACTCGCCTTTACCAACCCCTGTTTCGCCTAGGATTAATAGGCTGATCCCTCTGTCGATAACCTTATTGGCCTGTTGCCAAGCGTGTTCTATCTGTTGTTCACCATGGTGCAAATCGCACGATGCTGAAATGGAGCGCGTGCGTTTGGTGGTTGGTTGTTTGAGATGCTGTTTCTCAAAGACAAAGGGCGTGTCTAATGAGGTTCGGTTGAACAGGGTATCTATGCATTCGCCGACGATCGAGGTTTGATCCAACAATTGAGAGGCGACTTGATTGTGCGCGACTACCTCGCCTGCTTCATTGGCTATCACTATCCCTTGCCAACCACTGTGTAGTAAAGATTTCTCACATGCGAGGTCAATACGAGTGGTGCCTTGTGGGATATGACTTAATAGCTGATTTTCAACAAGCTGAACCATATTTTGAACCAGCAATTGGACAGAACTGTCGTGTTGTTGCTGCTCACTGGTAATGTCCAATACGCCAACCATCTGCCCTTGATGATCAAACACAGGGCTTGCTGAACAACTGATAAATCGATGCTGGTGGATGAAGTGTTGTTCGCCAATGATGGATACGGGTTTCGCTTCCACAATGGCGGTGCCAATCGCGTTGGTGCCTTTAAGTTGTTCCTGCCAACACGCTCCAGAGCTGAGTGCAATTGACGTCAGTTTCTCCTTAAACCGCTCCTGTCCCCAACTCGCCAGAATCACCCCTTCAATGTCCGTCAAAATCAAACGACTGTCAGTGCGCGCAAACATCTGATTAAACAGAGGGAGAGCATTACGTTCGACGATGTTGATTAAGTCAGAAGATTGATGTCGTCGCTGTTTAAGAATCGATTGTGGCAGGCGAATATCTTCGGGAAGTCGTCTTTGTTTTAGACCCGCTTCTGTGCTGCGGTGCCAAGAGGATGAAAGCCAATCTGAGGTGTTTGCTTGTTGAAGGTGCATGACTGTTCCATGTCGTAACAGTGAGGGTGTACCAATTTGGAACAGTTGAACACTGGTGTGGTTTCCAGACGTCCGTTCAATGCCAACTCACTTTGGGTTGTAAACGTTTGGTAATCATAGTTTTACAATTTATTAACAACAAGTTTTGAAGTTCTGGCGTGTGATTTGCGTTGTTACTGTTGTGAAGAAAACACGAAGTATCAGTGTTTTAAACAGAAAGTATAAACATGGGCGTCTTGTCATGAGTTCTTTTCTCAAGAGGAGCCGCCACAAAAATAAGACAGCTCTCGCTCAATAACAAATCTAAGAAGGATCTAACTATGATTTACGCACAGCCGGGTAGTGATAACGCAGTGGTGAACTTTAAAGCGCAATACGATAACTTTATCGGTGGCGAGTGGGTGAAGCCTGTCAGCGGCGAATATTTTGATAACACTTCCCCAGTGAATGGTCAGGTGTATTGCCAAGTGGCACGCTCAACCGAGGCGGATATCAGCTTGGCACTCGATGCCGCGCATGCAGCTCGTGCAAGTTGGGCTGCGACTAGTGTGACCGAACGTTCGAACATCCTGCTTAAAATTGCCGACCGCATTGAAGCGAACCTTGAAGAAATCGCGGTCGCTGAAACATGGGAAAACGGCAAGCCTGTGCGTGAAACTCTAGCGGCAGACATCCCGTTAGTTGTTGACCACTTCCGTTACTTTGCAGGCTGTATTCGGGCGCAAGAAGGCAGCGCAGCCGAGCTAGATTCAAACACCGCGAGCTACCACTTCCCAGAACCCATCGGTGTGGTGGGGCAGATCATTCCTTGGAACTTCCCGATTTTAATGGCGGCTTGGAAATTGGCGCCAGCACTGGCTGCGGGTTGCTGTGTTGTGATGAAGCCAGCGGAGCAAACACCGACATCGATCTTAGTGATGATGGAGAAGATCGCTGATCTTCTACCTGCAGGCGTAGTCAACATCGTCAATGGTTTTGGTAACGAAGCGGGTCAAGCGTTAGCAACCAGCGATCGTTTAGCGAAATTGGCCTTTACCGGTTCGACAGAAGTCGGTCACCACATCTTGAAATGTGCGGCTGAAAGCTTGATTCCATCAACGGTTGAGCTTGGCGGTAAGTCTCCAAATATCTATTTCCCAGACATCTTTAACCATGAAGACGAATACCTTGATAAGTGTGTCGAAGGCATGTTGCTGGCGTTCTTCAACCAAGGTGAAGTGTGTACCTGTCCATCACGTGTGCTGATCCATGAATCGGTGTACGACAAGTTCATCGCCAAGGTGGTCGAGCGTGCTCAAACTATTAAACAAGGTAACCCGCTAGATACTGATACTCAGGTTGGCGCACAAGCTTCAAAAGAGCAGTTCGATAAGATTCTGAGCTACCTTGAAATCGGTCGTCAAGAGGGTGCGAAAGTGCTGACAGGTGGCGAAGTTGCGCAGCAATCTGATGATCTCGGTAATGGTTATTACATCCAGCCAACAATGTTGGAAGGGCACAACAAGATGCGAGTATTCCAAGAGGAGATCTTCGGTCCTGTTATCGCGGTGACGACGTTTAAAGATGAAGCAGAAGCACTCGAGATAGCCAATGATACCGAATATGGCTTGGGTGCAGGCGTGTGGACGCGTGATGCAAACCTCGCGTATCGAATGGGTCGCAACATTGAAGCCGGCCGTATTTGGGTGAACTGCTACCACGCTTACCCAGCTCATGCCGCGTTTGGTGGTTACAAGAAGTCGGGTATCGGCCGTGAGACACATAAGATGATGCTCGATCACTACCAAAATACTAAGAACCTGTTGATCAGCTACGATACTAACCCACTAGGATTTTTCTAAAATAGATAGGTTCTAGAACAGTCTATTAGGAAGTCACTAGCAACGAGATGGCTTAAACAATACAAGTAAAATGAAAAGCAAAACGCCAAGTTCTTATGAGCTTGGCGTTTTTATGTTTGAATCGCTTTAGTTTTTCGAAAAGAAGATCTCTGGCTTATGGTTCGGGCCATAGTTGCCTTCTAGTTGGGTAAGTTCTAATCCTTGTTTGCCTATCAAAGAGCCGACTAACTGGCGGTTGAACGGGTAGCTGTCGGGGTTGTTAATATACTCTTCAACATCAATCCATTTAGCTTCTGCAATTTCATCTGTGTCTTGAATCGCAATTTCTTGAGTTTGAGCGATAAGGTGACAAATAAAGTAGAGGTTTGATTTACCGAATTGATACGGGTGTCTTGTCGCCATGCCAACCACAGAAACGAACGTTGCCTCGATACCGGTTTCTTCCAAGGTTTCACGAACCACCGATTCTTCAATGCCTTCACCCAACTCAATATGACCGCCCGGTAATTTGTAACCCGTCATGCCGTGCTCTTTGATCATCAGAACTTGATTGTGTTCGTTAGTGATTAACGCACCAGCACCCAAGGTGTGGGTCGGAATGAAAGGCACAAACTCTACAATCTCGGATTTGTGGATCAGCGTAATCTCGTCTTCTAAGCAGTTGTGAAACACAAAGCCAAGCTCAGTCGCCACCGGAATAAGGTGCGAGAGTGAAATAGGTAAGCTAATCCAAATAATGCCTTTGCTATTCTGCTTTGAAAATTCGGTGATCTCGCTGAGTTCGGCATTGAATGAGTCAACATCGTGAGGGGCTGTTGCTGGGTCAATGATGATGCCGTTAAATTTGTCGAGCGTAAATTCCACGGGTGATCCTTTATTATTTTGATTTATTGGGCGTCGAGCATGGTCTGAGCTTATCGTATCTAAAGAGCTTATAACACCTTGAGAGCAAGGGCAGCAGTGAATCAAAAGTAGGCAATGCAGTTTATGTCGAACGGGTCGGGATAAGTGGAGGGTGTTGCTAGAAACAAAAACTGCGCTTGGAAGCCAAAGCGCAGTTTTAAAATGAGGTTTATTGCAGTTCGATTTTAACGAATATAGTTCGCGTTAATACTCACGTACCAGTGTTGAAGCTTGCCATCAGATTTCTTGATCCACAAATCGTTGGTGTAGCTATCAATCTTGCCGTTAACCGTAAGGTTGAATGTGTTCTCGTCGAATTCGCCAAGCTTCACGAACTGGTCCGTGGTAATCAGGAATGGGTCCATGTCGTCTACACCAACCACATCTGAAATCACATAGTAGTGGTAAGTCAGCGGCTTGCTCGCATCATTCGGGTTGCTGCGATACGCAACAAGCTTGAATGGTTCCGTTAATGGAACGTCGAGCGTTTGCTTGTCCATGGTCGCTGGAATTGGAATAAACAGCCAAGCGGTAAACAGACCGCTCAATAAAACCATCAGGAAGAAAAGAGTCTTAATTGCTTTCATAGCAACCTTCAAAATATGGGGGATGTTAATGGGGCTATGGTAACTAGGGAGAGTAAAGATGCAAGCTCTGTTATTACCCTATCTTATCTCAGCTTAATCTAGCGCAAAGAAAGCGGTTCGGTTAACTCGAAATGTAAACACGAGTGCTTAACTCTTGATTATGGCTTAAGAGAATTCGTTATTTGAACCAATCTTGGTTTTTAACCAGTCTCTCGAAACAAGGCGAAGAACTGTCGCGAAATGACCTATATAGATAAAATTCAGTACGATAAGAATAGCGCATGAATATTTTTTGAGCGTTTTCTTATGCATTTAAATCCACGGTTAAGTGGCGAATACCATTCTTATGTCGATCACTCATTTCGTATCGATTGTTCACTTGGCTCCAATCCATTTGGCGCACCAGAAATTCCTGAACATGTGATCAAAGATATTATCTACGGTATTGATAAGTACTATTGCCACAGGGAGCTTTCGGAGCTGACTTATCTGACTCGCCAGTTTATTGGGATTGAAGATTGTCGTATTACGTACACCACGGGCTCTCTTGGGGCGCTAGAACTTATCTTCAATAAACTTATCGATCACAACAATCGCACCATGATAGGCATTGGCCCTCAGTTTGTTGAAGCAGTATCAGAGTTCACTTTGGTGGGCGGGAAGTACCAGTCCATCAACATGTTTGATTATCAAAACGAGTCGGATCTGTTCGGTGTGTTGGCATCAAAAATAAGCAGTCAAAATCCTGCCTTGGTGTATATCGATAATCCCAACAACCCAACGGGTCGAATCTACGACAGAGCTTATCTGGTCGAGATAGCGAGAGTATGTGAGCGTTCTGGCGCTATTTTGATTGTCGACGAGGCATATGGTGAATACCTGACCCCTGAGCAGTCTATGCTCGATCAGACCTTAGTCTTGGACAACTTAATAGTTTTACGAACCTTTTCTAAAGGTTTAGGGCTCGCTGGGATTCGACTCGGTTACTTAGCCAGCAGTGAAAACCTGACTTCTGCAATCGAAGCTGCGGTGAGTGTGTTTACGCCGACTTACCCCTCAATAAAAATCGCATCGGCGACCTTACCCAATGCAAAACACTTCTTAGAAATGAACCGCAGCAAAACTGAATACTTTAAGCAGCAAATGATCGGCTTGTTGTCTGAGAACAATATTGAGGTGGTTGGCACGTCAATATCGACGCCCATTATGTTGTTGAAAAAGAGAGGAACTCACCTTTCAAAGCTATTTGAGAGTATCGGTATTAAGACATGTTCGGGTGTCGATTTTGCTATTACGTGCGACGCGATGACTGAAGAGTATGTTCGATTACGAATTGTTGGCAATGATATAGATTTAGAAGCGTTAAAGCAGCGTATTAAGCAGTTATAAAAGCAACCGTTATAAAATCAGTAGGCATAAAAAAGCCCGCACCTTGCGTTTACAAAGTGCGGGCTAAATTCATCTGGCTACTTGTTTAAGTAAGCAGCGTGGAACTCAATGTGTTCATCAATAAAGCTAGAGATGAAGTAGTAGCTGTGGTCGTAACCAGGCTGCATACGTAGATCTAAATCGGCATTGGTTACCTTAGCGGCTTCGACTAATTGCTCAGGTTTAAGCTGTTCAATCAGGAAGTTATCGGCTTCACCTTGGTCGACCAACATTGGCAGTTTAGTGCCTTTGGTTTTTAGAAGCTCAGAGGCATCGTAGTGTTTCCACTCTTCAATATCCAAGCCTAGGTATTGGTTGAAGGCTTTTTGTCCCCAAGGGCATTGCATTGGGTTGGTGATTGGGCTGAATGCAGAGATAGAACGGTAGCTATCTTCGTTTTTAATGCCAATCGTTAGGGCACCATGTCCGCCCATGCTGTGACCAGAAATCGATTTTACGGATGTAACAGGGAAGAACGACTCAATTAATGCAGGGAGCTCTGTTACCACGTAATCGTACATGTGGTAATGGCTGTCCCATGGCGCTTGAGTGGCATTCACATAGAAGCCTGCACCTTGGCCGAGATCGTAATTTTCATCGTCGGCAACACCTTCGCCACGTGGGCTAGTGTCTGGTGCAACAATCGCGATGCCTTGCTCAGCCGCGGCTTTGAAAGCGCCGGCTTTTTGCATGAAGTTTTCATCGGTACAGGTTAAGCCTGACAACCAATACAAAACAGGAACTGGGTTTTCTTTGCTCGCGTTAGGTGGCAAGAAAATCGCAAAACGCATGTTGCAGTCAAGCGTTGCAGAAAAGTGGGTGTATTGTTTGTGCCAACCACCAGCAACCTTTGCTTGGCTAATGTTTTCGATTGTCATCTATTGTGCTCCGTTAGGTTGATGGTTTGGGAGTAAATTTGTCTATATTACATAAAGTTTCACCACCCACCGGGCAGGAGGTGGTGAAGACAGTTTGTTGCTATTCATTTGTAGCTGTGGCCTCGATGCTCGAAAGAATCGAGGCCAAGATGTGTTACTTATCCATGTGTAGAACAGTACGGATAGATTCACCTTTATGCATTAGGTCGAATGCTTCGTTTACGTCTTGCAGACCCATTGTATGAGTGATGAACTCTTGAAGACCAAACTCACCCGCCATGTAACGGTTTACGATTTCTGGAAGCTCAGAGCGGCCTTTAACACCACCGAAAGCAGAACCACGCCATACACGACCTGTTACTAGTTGGAATGGACGAGTTGAGATCTCTTGACCTGCGCCTGCAACACCGATGATTACAGATTCGCCCCAACCTTTGTGACAACATTCAAGCGCTTGACGCATCACGTTTACGTTACCAATACATTCGAAAGAGTACTCAACACCACCGTCTGTCATCTCAACGATAACGTCTTGGATTGGCTTGTCGTAGTTCATTGGGTTGATGCAGTCAGTCGCGCCAAGTTGTTTCGCTAGCTCGAATTTGCTCTCGTTGATGTCAACACCGATGATGCGGTTAGCACCAGCCATGCGAGCACCAATGATTGCAGAAAGACCGATACCGCCAAGGCCGAATACAGCAACGTTGTCGCCTTTTTCAACTTTAGCTGTGTTAAGTACCGCGCCCATACCTGTTGTTACACCACAACCTAGAAGACAAACTTCTTCAAGTGGTGCTTCTTTGCTTACTTTCGCTAGAGAGATTTCTGGAAGTACAGTGTACTCAGAGAAAGTAGAGCAACCCATGTAATGGAAAATTGTTTCGCCATTGATAGAGAAGCGGCTTGTACCGTCTGGCATTAGGCCTTTACCTTGCGTTTCACGAACGGCTTGGCATAGGTTAGTTTTACCAGATTTACAGAACTTACATTCGCCACATTCAGCTGTGTAAAGTGGGATAACGTGGTCGCCAATCTCAACACTTGTAACGCCTTCGCCGATCATCTCAACGATACCGCCACCTTCGTGACCAAGAATTGAAGGGAAGATACCTTCTGGATCGTCACCTGATAATGTGAATGCGTCAGTGTGACAAACACCAGTAGCAACGATGCGAACTAGAACCTCACCAGCTTTAGGAAGTTGTACATCAACTTCTTCCATTTTTAGTGGCTCGCCAGCTGCCCATGCAACCATTGCTTTTGATTTGATATGCGTTTGACCAGGTTTAATTTCGATTGTCATTGGATGTTTCCTATATATGTCAGTACAGCGGATAACTGTGCAATTAAATTCAACCCGTTAAGTGTAGTTGAGCTTAATTGTTTCCGCTCTCTCGTTTTGTTGGAGCTAGTATAGGTGTGAGTGCATGTTTTGATAATCCCCTTAAATAGAAAATTATTATTACGTATTTGTAATAATAGAGCATTTAGGTTCCTCGTGTTAACCGAAAGTCACACTTAAGAATTTTTAAGGTACGTCATAATAATTGCTTACTGAAAATCACATGAATTGGAAATAAAACTACAATATTCTGAGCGCCGTATTTAATGTTGTGGACTCATACATGCTTTTATCTCTTCCGCCTCCAGTGATGCTGTCACTTGCCATCGTGCTTGAAGTTGTCGCGACTTCTTTATTGCCTAAAACGCAGCAATTTACTTCCCTTCCTGCTACCGCCGCAGTACTCGTCGGTTATGGCTTTGCTTTTTATCTGTTGTCTCTCACGGTTCAAACTATGTCTCTGGGTGTCGCCTATGCGATTTGGTGTGGGGCAGGGATTGTGTTAGTCGCGGCGTTATCTTGGTTGGTCTACGGGCAAAAGCTAGACATCTACGCGATCATTGGCATCGCTTTGATTCTGTCTGGTGTGGTGATCATTAACCTGTTTTCAACGTCGGTGAGTCACTAAGAGTCTATTTCCTACTTCTGAAGGAACAAACTAATTGGAATCTAGAGTAGTTAGCCTTCAACTTAAGGTATTGAATATAATATAGTAATTCCAATAAATGCATTTTGTGCATGTATTTTATGAAAACAGCTCACTTTACTCATAGATTGGTCGGTTTAGTATAGCCAGCAGAAACCAATGATTATAAATAATCATAGATATTATCTGTTTATCAATAACTTAGGGGGTCATTATGACTATTCCGACAACCGATATGATGGAAGCTTGGGCGGGATTTCAAGCTGGCGAGTGGCAAACATCCGTTAATGCACGTGATTTTATTCAGCGAAACTACACCCCTTATGAAGGTGATGAATCTTTTCTTGCGGACGTGTCGGACTCGACGACACAGCTATGGGAATCGGTGCTAGAGGGTATTAAAGAAGAAAGCCGCACTCATGCCCCTGTCGATTTTGATACTGATATCGTTTCCACTATCACCTCACACGATGCAGGTTACATTGCAAAAAACCTCGAAAAAATCGTGGGTCTACAAACCGATAAACCACTGAAACGCGGCATCATCGCTAATGGTGGTATTCGAATGGTGAAAACGTCGTGCGAAGTGTACGGTCGTGAATTAGAGCCACAAATCGAAAAGATCTTCACTGAGTACCGCAAAACGCATAACCAAGTAGCGTTCGATCTTTATACTGACGAAATTAAAGCATGTCGCCGTTCTGGTATTATTACTGGTCTGCCAGATGCTTATGGTCGTGGACGCATTATTGGCGACTACCGTCGTCTTGCTTTGTACGGTATCGACTTCCTAAAATCAGACAAAAATGAGCAGTTCAAATCAACTCAGAAGATGCTTGAAACGGGTGGTGATTTAGATAAGACATTGCGTCTACGTGAAGAGCTTACTGATCAAATTCGTGCCCTTGATGAAATGCGAGAAATGGGTTTGAAGTACGGCATTGATATGTCTTCTCCTGCTCGTACTGCGCAAGAGGCAATCCAGTTTACCTATTTTGGCTACTTAGCTGCGGTTAAGTCTCAAAATGGTGCTGCGATGTCGCTAGGCCGCACATCAACCTTCCTAGATGTTTACATCGAACGTGACCTTAAACTTGGTCTGATTGATGAAAAACAAGCGCAAGAGTTGATTGACCATTTCATCATGAAGCTTCGTATGGTTCGTTTCCTTCGCACTCCTGAATACGATTCATTGTTCTCTGGCGACCCAATTTGGGCAACAGAAGCAATGGCTGGTATGGGCGTTGATGGTCGTACTCTTGTTAGCAAAACGACTTTCCGCTACTTGCACACATTGCACACGATGGGCCCAGCACCAGAGCCGAACATGACGGTTCTATGGTCTGAACAACTGCCTATCGCGTTTAAACAATACGCGGCTAAAGTGTCTATCGAAACCTCATCACTTCAGTATGAGAACGATGATCTAATGCGTGCGGATTTTGATAACGATGATTACGCGATTGCGTGTTGTGTAAGCCCGCAGGTGGTTGGCCAACATATGCAGTTCTTTGGTGCTCGTGCAAACCTTGCTAAAGCGTTGCTTTACACCATTAACGGTGGTGTTGATGAAAAATCTAACATGCAGGTTGGCCCCCAAGTTGCTCGTATCGAAGATGAAGTTCTCGATTTTGACCGCTTAATGCCTCGCTTTGATGACATGATGGATTGGCTTGCAACGCAATACGTCACTGCGCTGAACGTGATCCATTACTCGCATGACCGTTACAGCTATGAAGCATCGTTAATGGCATTAATGGACCGCGATGTTCATCGCACAATGGCTTGTGGTATTGCAGGGCTGTCGGTTGTTGCTGACTCGTTAGCGGCTATCAAATACGCGAAGGTAACACCAGTACGTAACGAAGATGGCATCGCTGTCGACTTTGAGATTGAAGGTGAATATCCAAAATTCGGCAACAACGATTCACGTGTTGATGATATTGCTTGTGATTTGGTTGAACGTTTTATGAAAAAAATTCAGAAAATGAACACCTACCGTGAAGCGGTTCCAACTCAATCTATCCTTACGATTACTTCAAACGTTGTATATGGTAAAAAAACCGGTAACACACCAGATGGTCGCCGCGCAGGTATGCCATTTGGCCCGGGCGCAAACCCAATGCACGGTCGTGATGAGAAAGGGGCGGTTGCTTCACTTTCTTCAGTTGCCAAACTGCCGTTTGAATTCGCTAAAGATGGTATTTCTTACACCTTCTCAATCGTACCAAATGCACTAGGTAAAGATGACCTAAGCCAAAAAGTGAACCTAGCAGCACTAATGGATGGTTACTTCCACCATGAGGAAAATGGAGGATCGATTCGTGTTGAGGGTGGGCAGCATCTCAACGTTAACGTGCTTAACCGTGACATGTTGTTGGATGCCGTCGAACATCCAGAAAAATACCCACAGTTAACCATCCGAGTGTCGGGTTACGCTGTGCGATTCAACTCGTTAACACGTGAGCAGCAACAAGATGTAATTAGCCGTACGTTTACTGCTAAGATTTAACCGTAAACTTCAAGATATACGGTTCTAAAAAAGCGCGAGAATGACATCCGTTTCTCGCGCTTTTTTGTGCGTGGAGTATGGCGCTAATGATGTCGTTGGGCGTCGCGTTGTCTTGGCTAGTATATGGGCAAAACCGATATTTACGCGGTGATTGGAATTACTTTGATGCTTTTTTTGGGGGGATTCGCTTGTTTTTTATGTCAGAGATCACTAGGAGCTCTAACTTATCTTTGCCCCTTTCCTTGTTGTTTAAGCCTGTGAATGGCTAACTTCACCCAAGCGTTATTTGACTTACTTTCTCTCATGTCAGTGAAGTGATAATCAAGATGCAAGAGACTACTAATCTTTGGTTGGGTTAGAAAGCGGAGAGCAGGTCAGATCCTGTCTATGAGTAAAGTATACAGCGCAGAGAGAACTAAAATCACGATGCTATGATTTGATATGAAAAGCATTGGATTACCAATCGACTTTCTTCATGAGTTGCTCATATTCAAATTTCCTTAGTGGATTGGTATGTTCAAGAGTTTCCATACCGTAGCAGTTCAAATGAAAAAATGTGTTTAGTCGATAAGTTAAACGGAAGGTGCTTAGTTGATACTGATGATTCAAGCGAAAGCATTTTGGGTAAAATCGAGTTTGCTATTAGTGATCCACATTACCTCAACCAAGAGAGTGAATAGAGGTAATGTGTCAGACTTTATCGAAATCGATGAATCTCTATTGTCTTCCAGCAACAGATCCTGTAGTGAGCTAACTGCCAGATAAACGATGAGTAGAAGTTTCGGGCTACTAGTGCTTGATGATCACCTTGCCAAAGTGTTGCCCTGACTCAAGATAGTCATAGGCTTTTTTCGCCTCAGAGAAGTCAAATTCCTTGTCAATAATAGGCTTTATCTTGTGCTGAGAGAGTGCCTGATTAAATCTTGAGTACATAGCTTTGCTGCCTACATGGATGCCGAACATGGAGATCATCTTCACCGTAATCGGTACCGTGTTGACTTTTTCATCAAATCCCGTCAACACGCCAATCAAGCTGATCACGCCTCTAACTTTTACTGCGTTCATCGATTGATCTAGTGTTCCGGCTCCGCCCACCTCAAGCACCATGTCGACGCCTTACCACTGGTGATCTCTAAGGCTTTTTGCCCCCAATCTGGTGTTTCTCGATAGTTGATTGTGTGTGTAGCCCCCATAGATTTGGCCACTTCCAATTTCTCATTGGAACTTGAAGTGACAATTGAGTGGATACCAAAGGCATTGGCCAGTTGAAGGGCGAAGATAGACACGCCGCCCGTTCCTTCGATGAGGACGGTTTGACCCGCTTGTAAGGCACGTGGGTGCTCAAACATAGCGTGCCAAGCGGTCAGTCCAGCACAAGGTAGCGTGGCAGCCTCCTCGTAAGAGAGGTAGTCAGGAAACTTAATAAACCCCTTCGCATTGCCGACCACTTCGGTTGCTAGCATGCCATCGATATCACCCCCACCTCGTGCAGGCTCATTCGCTCCTAAGTGCTCGTCGCCGTCTAGCCATTCAGGGAAAAATAAACCAGTTACTCGGTCACCAACTTTTAATTCTTGTACCTTACTGCCGATCTCAATGACCTCTCCAGTGCCATCGGACAATGCTGTTACCTCCATCGCATTTACTTTCTTGTAGATAATATCACGGTAGTTTAATGACGTGGACATAACCTTAACGCGCACATCATACTCAGCAAGCTTTACAACCCCTTGCTCGGTAAGCTGTATTGTATTTTTCTCGGGTTGAATCAGATATTTCTTCATGGGATAGGTGCTCAGCTAGTAGGTGATATTCGATATCTTCCAATTTACAAGGTTCGTAGCATGACAACTATGCGCAAATTTTGAATTCAGTTATAACAAATAGTTAATAATGACTACGGTGTATGGGAGCTTTGTTGCTCGATTTCTCATCTATTCCTATAAGTATTGAGAGAGTTGATTTTATCAGCAGAGGATCATGGCGAATCCTTTGTACGTATTTGACTTTTTTTACTAGCTCAATAATTACTGAGCATATTTTTCAATAGCCTTCTTCGAGAAAGCCCAAAAAGCATAGAATAAGCCTCTATGCTTTTTAGCTAAGTGTTTATTAATCAATGAATACACGTCTAACTAGGTCAGTGTCAGCATACTCTTTTATTGTTGTAATCTTTCCTTTTGATAAAACGAATAGATAATGATAAAGGTTATTGTATTCTCTCTCATTATTTACAATGCCAAGAGATTCAACTTCAACGGCTATTCGATCACCATCGATAGTCCATGCCTTTGGCATCATTTTAAATGAACCAGAAAATAACTCGTAAGCACCTTTGGTGAAATCAGCAATACCGCTTTTATCCATCTCACCAGATAAAGGTAATCCACCTTGCTGGCCCATCATCTTCCAAATCACGTCGTCATTAAGCAGTGATAATAAACTGTCAACATCTGCCGCGACAAAATGTGTAAAAAAGTCAACAACAAGCTGTTTATTAGCATTAATACTCATTAGTTAATATCCTGAACGTTCATCACTAGGCCTTCCCAGTTACGCTGGTTTTCCATATCATGCTCTAGACCTTGATCATCGGCAATCTGGAAACGCTTAACTGCTGCAGTCTTGCTTGTTGCTTGGTATAGCCAGTATGCTTCTGCTTTTAGCGCCTCATCGATTGGCTTATCAATTGATTCGTAAACCATTTGCTTACACACATTAATCGATTCTGCAGGGAACTTTGAAATACGCTGCGCAAGTGCATCAACATATGGACCAATCTCATCCGGCTCTAACGCCTTGTTGATAGTGCCGTAAGCTTCTGCTTCGTCCGCATCAAAATCACGAGCACTTAGAACAATCTCTAGCGCACGGCCAAGACCAACTTGACGAGCCATACGTGATGCACCACCACCACATGGCAAGATACCCATGCCCACTTCCATCTGCATAAACTTAAATTTACCACGAGCAGCGAAACGCATATCTAATGCCAGTGCAAGTTCGTGGCCGCCCCCACGAGCGAAACCTTCAAGTTTAGCGATTGTTGCCTGCGGAACTTTACTGATTCGTTCACATACCGCTTGTAAGTCTAGAAGTTGTGCTTCTTCACGCGAAACCGCTTCTGTAGACATGTCTTTTAGCAATTCTGTATCATAGTGACAAACCCAAATTTCAGGGTTTGCTGATTGGAAGACAACGACTTTAGTATTACGGTCACGCTCTAATCTCATTGCCAAACTATTTAAGTCTGCGAGCATTTCTTGTCCTTGAACATTTACCGTGCCAAAATCAAAGGTAACTGTAAGGATTCCGTCTTTCTGCTCTGTTGTAAATGTCTGAAAACCTGCATATTTCATAATATACTCTCCATAGAATATCTTGATAATGAATTGTAAAGGGTGCGTTAACGCTATAACTATATGTCGCACCCCGATTACAAACAATTAACAAAAAAACAAAACTGAATTAGCAGTAATTGAATGGTTAATCTCCTATTTTGAACTATCAAAGGGGAAGCTCTTGTAAAAACTCACTCCATAGTCCCATCTCTTTGTGTTTGATTTTTGAGATAAACTTACCAAGCATAAGTCTCGATCACGTTTTTCTTCGCCATCGGGTTATGATTGATGTGTTTGTTAATATTTTCTAGAAATGGCTTACGCGATTCTGGCCAGATTCCTCGCATAGTCGCAATGTTGTTGCCATGATCTCCCCAGTAAAAGCACGGGAAATCATCCATATTTTCAAGAAGATATTTTTCTTCTTCGAGTATTTGTAGCGGAGTTGGCAAAACGAACTCACCGCTGGCAACCTCGCGCTCTAATTGACTACCAGGTTGAATCGCCAATGCCATTGGTGCAATCGCGTCAGGGCGCATGATATTAAGCAAACTGGTCGTATTCTCTGCGTGTTCTTTTGAGCGCTCACGACCACCTAAACCAAAGATGAATGAAGCAAGCACCTGAATATCTGCCTCACGTGCCATCTCCATACCTTGGATAGCATGTTCACGAGTCATCCCCTTTTTGATGCGCTCTAAGACAATAGGATCACCAGACTCTAGGCCAGAATATGCCGTGGTTAAACCAGCAGCGCGAATCTCTTTTAACTCTGAAATACTTTTTCGACGGAAATCATTAAAGCCTGAATATAAGGCCAAGTGCTTCAGCTCTGGGAATGTCACTTTGATTCGATCAAGAATGGCGAGCAGCTTCTCTGTGCGCATCGCCATGACGTTGCCGTCGATCAAAAAGATAGACTCGACCTTTGGGTAGGTTGAGCTTACCTCGGCGATGTCTTTAAAGATGTCTTCTATTTCAAGTACTTTGAATCGCTTATCATCGAACATGGTGCAAAAAGTACATTGGTTATTACTGCACCCTAATGTGGTCTGGATTAGTACGCTCTCAGCTTCCATCCAAGGGCGATAGATTTTACCTTCGTAATGCATATTAAGCTCCTCAGCCTTGCGAAATATCAACACCGACAGCTTAAACACAAAAGATTTTGTTTATAATACGCCGTAAAAAGAAATCAGATTTTACGTTTTGTTAATAATTCAAAGACAAAAAAAGAGCCTGGTAATTCCAAGCTCTTGTTGAGATTACGGGAGAAAGTCAGGTTAATTCGCCAGTTTTTCTGCTAGCAACGACTCAATGACTCCAACCAATTTGTCGTTCTTCGCTTTATTCATCGCATCTGCATGTGGGGCGGTAAATCGACCTGAATCATTATCAAAGTATTTACCTGTGGCGCCAGAAAACTCATCAGACAAAGCGGCGCGGTAAAGAATGTCGGCACCAATACCAAGGTCATTGCCCTCAACGCCATACGCTTCTTTTACTAATTTGCTACCAAGAAATGAGGCTGGGTTAACGGCAACAACCAACGGTCCCTTTCCTTTGAGTTTTTCAGCAAGATTCACCGACCACATAGTAATCGCTAATTTTGTTTGAGCGTATACAGAGCCATCATCCGCTTTCGCATCTGAGCTGATTAACGCAGCTAGACTAACGGGTGCTTGTGCCCTCGAAGACAAGTTAACAATACGACCAGAGGAATCAAACATCCCTAGTAGGCGCTGAGTCAAAAGATAAGGCGCAATGGTATTAACCACAAATCGAACATCTAGATTGTCTTTAGTTGTCACGCTTGGCACGTTATAAACGCCCGCATTATTGATCAAAACATCCAAGCGCTTGTGGTTTTTGCTAACAGCGGTAGCAAAGGCTTCGACATCCGCAAGGCTCGATAAGTCAGCAACATAGCCCTCAACAACAGCGTCAGAAGATAGCTCTGTGAGCGATGCGATTACTTTCTCAAGCTTTTGCGGGTTTCGGCCATGTACCAATACATGGTGTCCATCTAACACTAACTTTTTCGCAGTTTCGTAACCAATACCGTCGGTAGAGCCCGTCACTAAGATCGTCTTTTTCATTGGTTGTTCTCCTTTTGTTCTGTCTTCATTGGCTATTCATCAATGCTGAGCAATGTAGCCTATTTTTTATTAATAAAGTCTTAATACTTATTTAACGTCAGGCCGCCTTATCAAATCAGAGCCCCCACCTATAATAGGCGAAAAACAAAACGCATTAGAGGTTACAACCCATGAAAGCTACAGCAATCCGCGCATTTGGTGGCACAGACGTGTTCGAAACAATGGAACTTCCTAAGCCAGAAGTAAAACCGGGGCACGTTGTCGTTAAAGTTGCCGCAACAAGCATCAACACCATCGACATGATGATCCGTGATATGGGGGAAGCTCTGCCATTCCACCCACAACTACCGGGCGTCCTAGGTATGGACTTCGCAGGTACCGTTGAGGCTGTGGGTGAGGGTGTTACTGAATATGCAGTAGGCGATGAAGTGTACGGCTGTGCAGGCGGTCTTGGTGATCTTCAAGGTGCATTGGCAGAGTACATGCTGGCAGATGCCAATTTGATCGCGCAAAAACCCGCTAATATCTCTATGCGTGAAGCCGCAGCGTTACCGCTTGTCGGGATCACGGCATACGAAGGTCTAGTGCGCGCAGGTATTGCTGCGGGTCAAAAGGTGTTAGTTCATGGTGGTGCAGGCGGTGTAGGCCACATTGCTTTGCAGCTTGCTCGTCATTTTGGTGCAGACGTCTACGCAACGGGCGCCGCCGGTGAACAAACTGATCTAATCGACAAACTGGGCGCAACAGCGATCGATTTTCAGTCGGAATCAGTGGCTGACTATGTAGAGAAATACACCTCTGGGTCGGGGTTTGACCTGATTTTCGACTCTGTGGGTGGGGCAAACCTTAACAACTCAATTGAAGCGGCAAAGCTCAATGGGCACATCGCAACAACGTTGGCGATGCACCAACAAGATCTCACAATGGTACACATGAAAGGCTTATCACTTCACGTTGTTTTCATGCTACTTCCAATGATTTACAACGTTGACCGCGAGCAGCATGGAAAGATCCTAAAAGCAATGGCAAAAATTGTTGAAGCAGGTGAACTACAATCAGTACTTGATGCGCGCGAATTTAGCCTTGAACAAGCAGGTCAAGCACATGATCGTTTAGCAAGTGGTCAAGCAATGGGTAAAGTGGTTGTAAACATCTAATCACCACATTCACCCTTGGTAGGCCCGCATATTATTGTGGGCCTTTTTGTTGCCGCGGTCGATGAACTACGCCCTATATCAGACTTCCTTGAGGTTGCTATGTCTCTGCTATCCACCACATTAAAGATCATCATTGAACGAACGCTGCCACTGACGGTGGGTTTGTTTGCCATTATGCTTGTACAATTGGTGGATTCGGTGTTTATCGGTATGCTCGGGCTTGATGAGTTGGCTGTTCATGGCATTACTCTCCCATTTCAGGCTGCTATTATTGGTGTACAAGTCGGGATTGGTGTCGCTGCAACCTCTATTATCTCGCAAGCTTGCGGTGCAAATAATCGCGTACAGTCAACATCAACGGCGACCATCAGTGTGCTGGTTGGTACAGTATTTATTTCCTTGATTTGTTGTGTGCTGTGGTTACTTGAAAGCTCAATTCTAAAGGCGTTCATTGCCCCTGATATTACTGCACAACACTTAAACACGTTGGCTGAAATTTTCTCTTTTTACTGGCCATTTTGGCTATTGAGTGCCGTTTCAGTAGCCGCTCTATATTTGATGACCTGCGTTTACCGTGCCAATGACGATACCAAAACCACGGGTCGCATGTTTTTACTGGCAAGCATCATCAACTTGGTTCTTGATCCCATCCTTATTTTTGGACTGGACATGGGGATTATTGGCGCTGCGATTGCATCAACTATTGGCTACGCCTCATGTGCCCACTATATGTTGGTTAGAGCGAAAAAGAATGGTTGGTTAAACTCGGTGTCTGCCTGCTTTAAGACCCTGCAGTTTATGGTGGCGCTAGCGCGCATGAGCAGCGCAACTATCCTCAACCAGTTGCTTCCATCGGTGAGTGCTTTTATCTGTATGCTATTGATTTCTCGCATTAGTACTGATTCCATTGCGTTTTGGAGCCTACTCGCTCGCCTAGAGAGCTTTTTGCTCGTCTTTACACTTGGGTTAACCATGTCTGTACCGCCAATGATTGGTCGTTACCTCGGTGAGAAAAAACACCGTGAGATTGGACTGGCTCTTACCTCAGTAAGTCGCTTCCTTATCCTGTTTCATCTTGTATTGGCTTTGGCTCTTGCCCTCAACGCTTGGTGGATCATCCCACTGCTAAGCAATGAAGTCCTCATCCAGAGCTGGTTTTCACTTGCGGTGTGGGTTGTCCCATTTAGTTATGCTCCCCTTGGTTTATGCATGCTCGTAGTCTCTGTATTTAACGCATTAGGAGAGGCTAAATTGGCACTTAAGGTCTCTTTGGCAAGGCTGTTTATCTTTTATGTGCCAGCAATATGGCTTGGTGCATCGACTGGAGATATCATCAATGTGGTTTACTCAGCGTTCATTGCTAATACATTGGCAGGCGCTTATGCTTGGTACCAGCTAAATCGCTCCATGAGCCCATCTACACCACTAGTACAAGTTATTGAAATATAAGGATTATTTTTAATGAACATTGAGCACCTAAGGCTGTTTGTACGTATTGCCTCTACACACAATATTGGCCAAGCAGGTAAGGAGTTAGGTCTATCGGCACCAGTCGCCAGTATGCACATCAATAGGCTTGAAGAGAGTATTGGTGCTAGGCTTATTCATCGCACCACGCGTAAGGTATCTCTCACCGAAGAGGGGGAAACGCTTCTCCCCTATGCTGAAGAGATCATTAGCAGTGTTGATGTAGCTCTAGCAACTGTTGGTACTGGGAAAGACTGTCCGAAAGGAACATTAAGAATCACCGCGCCTGCCTCATTTGGTCGTATACACCTAATGCCAGCTTTGAAAGGTTTTTTAGAACAGTACCCAGATCTATCAGTCGATATTCGATTAACGGACTCTATGGTGGACTTGGTAGAGGGTGGCTTCGATGTGGCAATCCGTAATGCGAACTTAAAAGACTCAACCTTAATTGCAAAGAAACTTGCTACAGACAAACGTATTATGGTGGCATCGCCAGACTATATCGCCACACATGGTAAACCCAATCACCCTTCAGAGCTTAAGAATCACCTATGTATTAACCAAGCAGGTCTTGAGTCTTGGGTCTTCGATACACTTGAGGGCGTGCAACACGTCAAGGTGATAGGAAAGATCAAGGTTGATCATGGTGAAGCAGTACGTGATGCCGCTATGGATGGTATGGGCATCGCCATGTGTGCAACCTGGATTGCCTACCAACAGTTGCGAGATGGTCGCCTTGTCGAAGTACTTGAAGATTATACCTTGATTGATAACTCAGAGGTTTGGGCAGTTTATCCAAGCTCAAGATTGCTAGCACCTAAGGTTCGTGCCTTTCTTGACTATTTTTCTGAGTACTATGGCACCCCACCTTATTGGGATTCAGTAAGATAACTTAGCCTGAACCACTGCAATTAGGAGAACACAATGCTACTTGATACACCGATTTGTAATTTTGGCTGGAAAGCCCCTGAATTCACCTTGAAGGATTCTGATGGCAACGCTTATACCATGAGTGAGCACCTTGGTGATAAAGGGTTGCTGGTCATGTTTATTTGTAATCACTGTCCTTATGTTAAACGCATTGCAGAGCGCTTGGCAAAAGACACCGAAGCTCTAATGGATGAGGGCATCAACGTGCTTGCCGTCATGTCAAATGACTATCATCACTATGCTTCTGACTCCCCTGAGAATATGAAGCAGTTCGCCCAGCTGCACGGTTTTAAATTCCCTTATCTAGTTGATGAAACCCAAGAGGTTGGCCGTCAGTATGACGCGGTCTGCACGCCTGATTTCTTTGGCTTTAACCACAAGGGGGAGCAGCAATATCGTGGTCGTTTAGACGATGCTAAAATGAGCGACCCAACGAATCGAATACCAGAACTACTTAACGCAATGCGCCAAATTGCAAGCACTGGAGAAGGGCCAACCGAACAACAGCCAAGTATGGGTTGCTCTATTAAGTGGCGTTAAATACTCAGCTTATGGGGATGTATGGATCTATTTGATATCTCAACCGACAACAAGCCGCTAGCGGAGCGAATGCGCCCCCAGAAGCTTGAGGAGATCATTGGTCAGGAGCATGTTCTCGCCAAAGGAAAGCTACTCCATCGAGCAGTACAAGCCGACAAACTTGGCTCAACAATTCTATGGGGTCCACCAGGCACAGGCAAAACAACTATCGCTCAGGTTATCGCCAATCATACCCACGCGCACTTTGAAGAACTCAACGCAACCTATTCGGGAAAAGCTGAGATCGCAGAAGTTGTTCGCAGCGCGAAAGATCGACTGACAATGCAGGGTAAGAAAACCATCCTGTTTATTGATGAAATCCATCGCTTCAACAAGGCACAGCAAGACACCTTGCTACCGCATGTCGAACAAGGGATCATCGTGCTTATTGGGGCGACGACCGAGAACCCATATTATGACATCAATGATGCGTTAATATCTCGCTCACGGGTGTTTAGATTAAATGCTATCAATGACATTCATATTCAGCAGTTGCTAAAGCGAGCAATTAATCAAGATCAGGTATTGCAAGATGAGGTCATTGTCATCGAAGAAAACGCTCTTGCGCACATTGCTCACGCAGCAAATGGGGATGCTAGAAATGCACTCAATGCGCTTGAACTGGCTTGTTTAACTACCGAAAAAACCGATGGCACGATTCATATCACCCTTGAGGTAGCGGAAGAGTGCATCCAGCAAAAAGCTCTAAAATACGATAAAGATGGGGATAGTCATTACGATACCATTAGTGCGTATATCTTAAGTGTTAGGGGCAGTGATGTGGATGCGGCGCTTTTCTATATGATGCAAATGTTAGAAGCAGGAGAAGATCCGAAATACATCGCTCGCCGTTTGATCGTATGTGCTAGTGAAGAGGTCGGTATGGCTGATCCACAGGCGCTCGTAATTGCCTCACACGCCGCACAAGTGGTTGAATTCGTTGGCATGCCTGAATGTATTTACGCTTTAGCTGAGGCAACGATTTATGTCACCAGCGTCCCGAAAAGTGATTCAGTTTTTCAAGCGGTGCAACGAGTGAAAAAGGACATTCACAGCCACAACGTGAAAGAGATACCTTTGCACATTCGTGACTTTCTCAACAGCCATACAGAGCAAACTGGTAATGGTAAGGGGTACAAAAATGCCCACCACTACCATAATCATTTTGTTCAACAGCAATACCTACCCGATGAGTTGGTTGAGCGTAAATACTATCAGCCTAATCAATTAGGTAAAGAGAAGCACTTTGCTGAATGGCTCAAGTACATAAAGGAAAATAATCTCTAACTCGGCTTATGCACTGATTAAGTGTAAGCGCCCATTTCAGCCCACATATTCATAAATAACATCACATGATATTGGTATAGCTCCCTTCGACTACGGAGCTATATCATGACTCGTTACTTCCCTGGAACTTCTCATATTAAAGCGCGCCACGTGGGATCGTGGTGCGCTTACAATATATAACTCATACATTTATACTGCTTTTACCCGAGAGCTATATTGATAATGAGTCAACAAGTAAAGCTTGGTCAATTGCTGAAGACTTAAGTTTTAGTGAAAGTAACAAATACACACCCCATTTTTCATATGATATTTATGATATTAAAGAGTGTAGAATTGAACGTTGATATTGAGGCTCTAGCAGGCATTGGGGCAGGATGTATGGTACGCTCCGTTATTGCAAATAATAAAGCAAGATAACTGGAGTTGGTTTGCGCTAATGTATTCAGAGTCTATTGAGACCTTCATTAGTCCCAGCTCTACGATGAGATCCGCGCCAGATTGTCCTCAAAAACGTGAAAGCATATTAATTGCTGTTCTGCCCCTCAGGTCTTCAATCTGGTGGTCTAACCGTTTTGTCATCTATTTTTATCATCTGCAAACTCGGTAGTAACTCGATTTAAACTCTTAACTCAAACGCTTTCTGGCTTGTCATTACTGACCAAGCTATACGTGCTAATTTATTAGCTAATGCGACAACCGCAACATTGAACGGCTTTCTCATTTTTAACTCTATTAACCAATGACCAAAATACCGCTCTGATGTCTCATGCCTTGACACAATGACTCGTGCTGCATCAACAAACAATTCTCGCAGTACTTTATTACCCCATTTAGAAATGCCAACCATCTTTGTCTTTCCTCCTGTGGAGTATTGAAACGGAACCAGACCAATCCAAGCAGCAAAATTTCGGCCATTCTTAAAATCTGATGCGTTCCCTACATTTGATAGGCAACAAGCAGCTGTCATTGGCCCTACACCAGGTATTGACTGTAGTAACTGCATTAATGGGTTTTCATTAAGTAACAACTGCAATTTCTTATCTTGTTTTTTTATTAATTCGTTCAGATGTTTGTAGTATTCATGTAACTCCTGCAGCTCGACCATCAATGTTAAAGGGATCGGTTCACCTTTACGATTTGAACGAGCGGGACTGGACCGTCCAGTAAGCGACTTTAAGATACCTAAAGTTATCCGTATTTTCCTAATTTAAGTGATTACTCTAAGAAGGTTATGTCCAACTCCGTGCTGAC
>NZ_JBFRPJ010000098.1:0-9286 GCF_041471945.1 Vibrio sp. 10N.261.51.A4 | reverse complement strand
TAGGTTCATGGGGCGTTTACAATGAACCCATGTTTATTTGGCTCTTTTCTATTTCCCATTTTTGAACATTTCTATACTCTGCTTGAATCTACCCTCACCTACAACTGGCGCCTAGTTCACCTTGAAATAACTCATCAGCCATCACCCGTTAACAAGAACACTATAATTTGTTGCACACCCACTTCACTGGCCGCACAAAGTTAACGTTGATAACTTGAGCCTAAGTTCTATAGTAGTTTTGCATTAACCGTAGTGCTGGACCCTTCAAACCGCACCAGACTCAGATTAACGAGAGCATTCTTTTTAAAAATGTGCTGATGACTATTTCTTAAATGTTCTGTTACTCCAAACTGTAGATGCTTAGAAGGTTGTCACAGCATGGTCACCACGCGGTCACAAATCGAGTTTGAGAGATATGAGTCACTTAGCTCATCCAATAATTATTCAACGGGGAGGCAGACAAGAATGATGCTATTTAAGGTACTTTCCAGAAACGCAGACACAAAAAAGCCCACGCTAGGTGGGCTTTTTGCTTGTTCAGAAAGAACGAATTTGGTGCCGCTACTGGACTCGAACCAGTGACACCTTGCATGTCATGCAAGTACTCTAACCAACTGAGCTAAGCGGGCGATGTTCTAATTTCTTATTACTACCATTGTGACAAACTCAATAGTTATGCAATAAAAACAAATAAGGAATGGTGCGTCCGAGTGAACTCGAATCACCGACCCCCGCCATGTCAAGGCAGTAGCTGTACAAATAGAAAATCTACATGGATACCCTAGATTCATGCTCTCTGTCGGAAAAACAGACACTTAAACTAGAATACTTAAAATCAATGACTTAAGTTTTGTTGTGACGAAATGTTTTATGTATGAATTTGGGCACACTCTTGTCACATCCATATACTACAATTAGTTAGTTTTACAAATTTCAATTTGCGACTACGAGATCTAACATTTGAGCGATTTTATATCTAGACTTGAGAAATACGACGCTACCCTGCTCTGCAACGTAGAGCTCTCTCACGTTAATCTTTGTGACATATCTATCGACCCTGATCTCGCAGAAATCATCGCGGAGTCAAATCCCGTTTCAGCCTTAAAGTCAAAGTCGATTGCATCAAAAAGTACCCAGGCTATGAGCAACCTAGTCGCTTTGCAATCTCCAATTTGGGTCTATAAAAAACGAAATCATTATTATCTCGTATCGGGTCTTTTCACTCACTTTCTACTTATAAATACGATTAATTCCGAACAGTCACTCACTAGAAAAACACCCGTTATCTTACTCACTAAAAAGCCTCAAAACGACATTAAACGGCTCATATTTTTGTCCGATTTAACCACCCAATTATTAAAAAAGCTGTTTATCACAAAAGAAAAAACTGTGAAATTTTTCTTAGAAAACTGGTTCCCTAATGATGAGGCAAAAGGTAGCTATCTAACAAACAAAGAGTGGCAAGTAATTTTTCCAGAGCTAAAAACTAAGAAAGAACTAGCCGCCATATTGAATACCTCAAATCGAGATTTATGACCATGAGAGAGTTCATTTCTAGGCAAAATTTATTAGATGAACAATTGAATTTGAGCGATGATGAATTCGAAAGATTGTATGATTTTCTCACTTTAATTGAGTGCCCTATTTCATTCAGAGCGCTCAACGAAGTACTAAGTAACCTACTCGAAATAGCACAACAATATCCACACTTTTTCGAAACCGTTTTTCTCATTTCAAAAAACGATTTAGTAAGTTTTATTAAGGCAATTGCTGATTCAAAAATCTCTAGCAAGGACGACTTTTCAAACCATCACTTTGAACGGGGCTGGTGCCAAACCCACGTTATTTTTGCTTTGCTTGCACAATACAAAATGTTCTTTTCAACTTCTAATCGTGCTGTTTTTACTCTCACCTTTCTATCGCACTTCTTTGAACATATGGAAACGATTTTCAAGATTGAAAGAGAAGAGGAAGTGACTAGTGCTTTTCGTAATCTAAACCGAAATAAAACATTTAACTTACCCAACTTCGCTGGGGTAACAACCAATGAAATTGCTGACCGATTCGACACCTTGCGTAAAACCAATACATACGAAGGATCGATTAACAACCAACTAAGGCAACTCTGCAACTTCTTCAATCTAAATTGGAAAAATAGGACTAAAAAGAAATCGTCAACACGTGCAGTATTGAGACAACGATTCAACAACAAACAACTCGAGCGTGTTATAGGTGCTAGCAACGATACCTATGCAAGTATCGCAAATACTCGAATTGACAACACTAAATCAGGTATTGAACAAACCGAAGCCTTTCCTTCGATGAGCTTCGTAAAGAAAGAGTCCACAATAGACAGAAAACCGGAACATGAAATTCCAGCAATTAAGCAGATCAATGAGAACTCATCCCGTCAAACACAAATAACAAACATCTCCAAAAGTATTCAGCGCGCCCACAATTCAACTTCTCTTGATAAAACCATACTGCAGATTCACGACCTCTCTTTTCTACTTTTTCAACTAAATAAGAAAAAGAACTATCGTAAACTTATCGGAGTTGTTGAGACGAATGTGATCTGTAAGCTGCTTACTGCTTCACTTTACCTATCGAGACCGATAGCAGATGTTTGCTCTTTAAAGATTCTCGATAAACACTCTGAAGATGGTGAGGGCTTTGTGCGGATTGATAACACTTGGCACTTTAAGGCTACATTTGTTGATAGTCTCACAGTCGCCGAATACTCTAGCTCAAGTGAGTTAATAAAAATCAGTGACTATTCACTCACACAAGTACCCGATTTTCTAGTTTCTATATTGGACTTCAATCAACGAAATGCAGGTCCGTTGTTTAATAAAATATCTAAAAGCAGGTATCGGGAGAGCTGTGCAACATTCTTGAAGAACCTATCAGAAACGCACGCCGTCAGAATCAGTCTTAAATCAATTCAATACTTCAGTCTTAACTTTAACGAAGCCAACCAATTAATCGACTCTGTTATTTTCGATTTCGCTTTCAATCATACCACCTACAAAACACGAGCTAGTCGCCACTATACTCAATATTCATTTATGGAAATGAGCTCAAGTATCTTTTATTTCTGGCAAGCTATCGTTGATAGAGTAACCTCTTTAGGGTTTATCCCCAGTATTAAAGTAGGAAATGTAAAACTCATTGATTATCTAATTACTTGTGACTGCAATGTTGTTGGTTCTAGGTTTTTACCTTCTAAAGCGTTCTTTCAAAAGCGTTACGCATCTCTTCAAAGAAAGCTGGCTGGGTATAACCAGCTCGAAATACAGTCTTCGTATGACAAATTAATCCAATATCATAATGATTACGTGTTTTACGTAAGCTCAATGCTGTTAGCAATGACAGGTTACCGCGCTGTTTATAACCCTCTCCCTTCTTTAAATTTAAGGTTGAGTCGTTATAAAATGCTAATGATCAGCGATAAAGATGACGTAGACTTCACCCACGCACGCATTATTCCACTCGCTGAAAATCTGGATAAACAGATCAAGCATTATCAAAACCACCTCAAACAGCTAACTAACATTCTTCATGTACTACAACCTGAAATAGCATTCCACGCCAAGAAGCAAACAGAAGAGTTGACTCAGTCATTATCAATTAAGCAGTCTGAAGCAACAAACTGGTTCTCAGAGATTAAAAACTCAAAAATATACCCCGGTGTACTTTTCTATTTCATGGAAAACCGCCACGGTATACATATGAGGAACGTACACCCAGCTTGGTTAAGTGAACAAGAAAATACAGACTACCCTCTCAATGCAACTCGACACTACTTGAGAACCTTTTTAACAAAGAGCAACCTGCCACCAGAATCGATAGCCTTCACTATGGGACATTGGTCCACTGGTGAAGCTCCTCTTGGACGTTATTCAACCTTCGACTTCAACGAAGCATGCAGGGCCGTCAGTCCAATAATCCAAGGTATGGCCAATGATCTGAATTTAACTCCAATTCGCTCGCTGTTGGCCTAAGGAGCCTGTATGCCACCTTCAATAGACCTTAAAAGATTAATTGCAGAGGCTTCAGTAGTATTTAAACAAGATATTGAGAATATATTTGTCCTCGATACAGAAAAGGCAGCAAAAAAGTTAATAGAGAAACTACACGCCCTAATCACTAAATTACTTGTGGTCACTTATGATAAAGAAGCAAAATCTGACGCCATCACAATAAAATCACTCAATGTGCTCCAGTCAAAACTCGATTCGAATATAGATGTCCAATCCCTGCAGCGGAAAATTTTACAACTCTATTTGGTGTTGTTAGAGCGAGAGTTCCAGGTTACTTCTCCCCCTTTAGGCTCATTTACTGAAATTCGTAGGGATAAGCCTATAGTTACGCCAGGAAATATTTTCAAAGCCTCGTTAGCTGACAAACTCTATTCTCAACTTGAAGCAGAGATCAAGAAACCCACATTATCATTGTCTTCAGAACAGTCATTAGGGAGGCTTGCTTTATGGCTATTTTTAAAAGAAGGATGTGTCAATACAAAGGATATATCAGCTCTAATCACCAACAACCAAGACCTATATCGAACTGAACAACTAAGTTATTTTTCTGGAAAGCAACAATATTTTCTGTCACCAGTCGCTGAAGCCCTTCTAGTTTTACACCGAATTTCATTCATAAATATGAAACATTACAATCAGTCTAGGCTATTGATTAAAAAGGCAATATTGCATCAACATGAGTACCACCTCACAGCTCCTACTCTTGTTCCTGAGTTGGCTTCACGACGAAGCTTAGCAGAGTTAACATCATCAAAAATCATGTGTTGTATCAATGATTACTGTCATCATACTGCAGCTATACCTAAACAATATTCTTTGAATCTTTCTGATATTCGCCAATGTCATCGAATCGAAACGGTGCTAACTCAGAGTCCTATCGATTTTAGGATCCAATCTAGCCTACTACAATCGACACCGTTAACTCGTTCAACAATGAAACGCGTATTCCTCGATAAGATTGATGTCTTCAGAAAACCACCAGCGAGATTAACAAACCAGGCCGCAACGGTTAGACAAAGCACCGCATGGAAAAAGAACCATACCTCTTACAATAATATTACTGAGCTAAGTAGCGATGAGTTAGTGCGCATATTGCATGGCTTCTTGGACCTATTGAAGACATCGAAAAACACTAGAAAGGAACAAGCCCATCAAGGGCGGCTAATCAGGAGGGGGCTTTTTGAATGGCTTGAAGCCGAAAATAACGCTAGTAAATATCCAGTAGTTTGGGTTCTAGTCAGTTGGATGTATCAATTGCTTTATCGGGGTGACATAGGGAAGAAAGTACTCACTTTTAGTACCATTCGCGATTATGTGAGAACCTTCGCAATCCCATTCATAGCAGAATTCAATTACTGTAACCTATTCACAATGGATGCTCTAGAGTGGGCAGAAAAGTTGAATATCGTTGCGGAGGGAATCAACTCAACTAAAAGGAAATCTTTCGTCCTCTACTTTGCTGATTTTGTCGTGAGTTCTCAAATTGTGCCCGAACTATGCTTCTCTGATTTAGATATAACAACATCTAAATCAAATGTCAGTGCTAACTTAATCACAATGCACGAAGCCGATGCTGTAACATCATTTCTCAACAAAGATAGTTTAGAAGCTGAACTTGCTCTTGTTGTATTTTTACTTGGATTTTACGGCGGCTTGCGTAGAGGCGAAATTGGAGGGCTACAACTTAATGACTTTCATTTGAACGACCACGGCTACCTTCAAGTACATATCAGACTCAATAAGTATCGATCCTTAAAAACTGGAAACAGTGCTCGCAACTTACCACTAGATTGCTTGATGCCTATTCACTGGCAAAAGAAGCTCATTTCATTTATCGACAAATCCAAACTTGGCTCTCAAAAGGCAAATGCTCTAATTTTTCAGGATCCTAAAAGACTAAAAAACGCATTTACATTACTTACTGTCGTCTTAAAAGAGATCACCCAAGACGATAAACTTAGGTTTCATCACCTACGGCACAGCTTTGCAAATTGGAATTGGTTATTAATCAATTTCAATCGCTACCCTACTAATAACCTCCCTCTGCCATTGCAGCACAATTTCTTCTCGGCAGATAGGCAAAACCAGCTATTTCATCGCTTGGGTATATGCACTAATACAAGGAAAAAGGCATTTGTACTATCACGTTTACTTGGACATGGCACCATTGAAACGACATTCAGCTCTTATATACACCTAGCCGCCCTTCATATTTACTTATTAAATAGGAGGCGAAATGAGTCTCCCCTTCACTTATTGCAGTATAGTATTGATTACACAGTAAAACTCGATAACAAGAGTATGAGGCCAATCCGAAATGGCAAACCGCTGGCTCTTTATCATGACGCACTACCAATGACTATGGTTGGAAAATCCAAGCCCGACCTTGAACGATCTCTTGAGCTACTTATTAACAAAGAAGAGAGAAAACCTTCGTCAAACAGTGTTCCCATTGCTGACGTTTTTAAATGCATTTCCCTATTAAGTTATGGTTACTCTATAAAACAAGCCGCAGAATTAACAAAGATATCTGCACAGCTCATAACTCGGATTGCACTTAGGCTGGAATCACATGGCGAGATTTACACGAGAAGATCCAAAAACACCCTTCCTGAGTTTTGCGGCATAAACAGGCTAAATCAATATCAAATAGATCAACTCAACTTTTTTATGCAGCAATTTGATAAATCGTTGCAATCAGAGGCGCTACGTAATGCCAAGATCAACCTATCCCAAGTAACCAAAGCGCTTCACCATTGTGTAGGGGCTAAAGGACACTTAGTTCGAACGCATGATATAAAGACCGTCGCATTCTTACTCAAAACCATGAAAGTGATTGGCATTAAGGATGAGCACGTAAGAATTAAATGGCATTTTTCTCATAAACTAGCGTCCGATGAAATAACGATTGATAAAGTCATTTCTCATTACCGATATTGGGAACAGTTAGTACAAAGCCGAGTTGGCTTTAATGCCACAACTATTGAAGCAGTTATCCCACATAGATATGATCGGTTATCTCAAAAAATGACAGCAATTGGTGTCGATATACACCGTTCGGATGAAGCTAAGTTTCTTGGCTATCATGCAAAAGGAAACATTAGCATCCACCTGCTTCAGACCAAAAAAGAGAACCGTGATTCACTCACAAGAGAATTTAGGAAACTGGTGCCGATGAGCCCACAGCGAAGCAGGTCATACATTACCTTTCTTCAATTACTGGATGTTTATTTGGATGTGTTCCCTTTCGACTAGATGCAATCATCGCTGCTTTACACACTCTTTCATCCACTCTTCTACATCACTGTCGACCCAAGCAACGGCCCTCTCCCCTATAGGCACGGGCTTAGGAAATGAGCCCTCACTCATCTTTCGATAAATAGAAGACCTACTTAAAGCGGTCTTTGTCATGACTTCCTTTATTTTCAGAAATCTCATTGATGTACCTTATTTATGCTTACTCACAAAGAAGATACACCATGCCATCAAAGATCCTATTATCACACCTGCGTTAACGCACTAATGTTAAATGGATCCAAGGTTTTCAGACCAAACATTTGTTTAGCGTCAGACAACCAGCCCATCTACCTCAATAGTAATACCACTATTGACACTATAACTCGCACCGGCTTTGGCACCATCAGAGTGCACTTTGATTTTTTCCACGATATCTGGAACTAAACGCCCTTCTAACGTTTTATGGAATGCACTTAATGACTGACGTACAAAGTCTTTCGTCAATTTAGGTGTCAATTCAAAATCATTCTGACGCCACTGCCCCTCATCTTCTAAACCCATGCTTTTGTACAAACGCACGTCGGCTTTCATTGAGTCTAATACTTCTAAATATTCACGTGTTTGGTCAACGTCTTCTTCAAATATTCGCCCCAACGTTTCCGTTCTCATGGCTTTTTTGACGAAGAATAAGTAAATCGCTAGCGCTTTAGCTGTAAGTTTTACAGGTACACCAGCCACATCTAATATCTTATCCTTGGTCGAAATTTTTACTTTAATTTCCGAGCTATGTGCACTATTCAAAGCTGATACAGTTTTTGAAAACGAATGGCTTTGCATTTGGTTGTAAATTGACTCATCAACCTGACGACGCATTCTTACAAACGGGATTTCAGCCAGGGTAACATTAGCGTCCTTGGTGTTTACGACCTTTTTTTTATCTCTCCCGACGATGTACTTGTCGTAAGGAGTTGGGTAATAAAATTCACTCACAAACTCAAAATCATCGTCTACGAACACATGACTCAGCACATCTTGCTCACGGCCATACAAAGACATTGCGTAGCCCATGTAAAAAGCCATTGTCTTTCGTCCACCAGCAATTGAAGCATGAATCGCAACATCGTCATTGCGAGTCAACTCCTCTACTTTCTGTGTAATAAAGTCAGCCATGACGACTTGGTCTGCTTCGGCCTTTGCATCATCTAACACATTGCCTTCTTCATCAGAGATCAACCAAATATTGTCAGAACTAAACTTAATGTCTGGAAGTTGATAATCTTGTATTAACTTGTTCCAATGACCATCTTGAAACAACCCTTCTTCTAGCGTTAGCTTAGAGTTAGCGGTAGTAATCACAAATACTTCATCAGGCATTGTTTTACCTTGATGATTCAATGCAAACAGCGTTTCTGTTAGGACTTGAGGGCTTGCGCCTGTCACGGCTACCAAAATATTTTTCAAAATAGGCTCACTAAGTTATTTGGTCTTGTATGAAAAAGAAGGACTTAATAGTTATGCTATCGTCTAGATACCATAAAATTCGTCACCATCTATTTGGTCTGTCTCCTGATTGATAATCTTTCCACAGCCTAGACAATCTGGAGTTAAGTCAGTTGGCATCATAATTATCAAACCACAGTGTGGGCATAGATCACCTTGTGTTAGCATTCACTTAGTTCCCCAAACGCTACAATGTAGCTACCGCCCTAGCCAGTATTGTGCTCTATACAAACACCATTGCGAACTTTCAGCATGCTACAAAGCTGCTCTACCGTAAGTTCAACATCAGAAATATCAAAACCAACAGCTTGAGATAATTCATTGTTGATATAAACAAACTCACCAGCTTCTAAACAAAAACCGAATAGAAACGTCGGATCTTCCTCAAGCTTATCCCAACTCTGCACGCCCTCTCCTGCAATTTGAACTCCAGAAAACGGGGCGAACAGCGGTGCCTCATCACCTTGAATTTTTACCAATTGTATCGTAAACGCCCCATGAACCTA
>NZ_JBFRPJ010000097.1:0-7355 GCF_041471945.1 Vibrio sp. 10N.261.51.A4 | reverse complement strand
CGAGATACCGACTACTTCTTGGAAAGCCGCGATGAACCACAAATAAGCGGCTCTTTTTTAGCCCAATTTTCTGCTCTTAAACCTTATCGACTGTATCCGCCCCATGAACCCACGGGACGATATTGTTAATACGTGAGCGCCGCAATCACACTGTTAGCGCTAAGGAACCTTTGAAACCGTCATCAAAGCTCACTCATAATAAGCTATTATTTACAGTAGATTTCGGTTAATTTTCCAAAGGCCATTATGAAAAACAAACTGAGTTTAGCAATTCAAGCATACTGCAACTGGATTGATTCAAACATTATTGAAATTGCTTATGTCGGTTCCATTCTAGTTGTGATTCTAACGCTCATCATCAATCTTATTTAGGCTTCCATTTCCTAAATATTAGTTTCCTTTACTCATTACCGAGCTTTTCTAAAAGCCTCAGAGTTAAATCAATCACCTCATGGATTTGGAGTTTTACGCCTTCAAATAGCTGCGTGAGCGGATCTATTTTTGAGGTTGCAGCTTCAACAATGACTGATTTACCTCAACGATAAACTGATAACCTCTCATTCAATGAATCCTATCTTTTTAACCATTGCCTTGTTCGTTTGTAGGGGCCCGTCCTCTATACACGACTATTGGTTACGCTTGAATGAGGATACTATTGAATTAGAATGCCCCTCAAACATATATCGCCTTGGTTATTGAGAAACAAACAGAATGAAACAAACAAATCACATCGAACAATGCCAGCAAGAAATTTTGAGCTTTTCGGACCGATTACATCAATCTGGTTGTGCGCCTTACTCGGTAGCTCAATACACTCAAGCTTATGCAAAACGCCAGAACATTGATGTCTCTATTGATGTGACCCCGACAAAAGTCATCACTATTTTTGAGCAACCCACGCAAAAAGTCGTGATGGAAAACAAAAAACCACCCTCGGTTAACTTACGTGATTTAGTCGCAACGCTTAAAGGGTTTTCGACTCATTCCCATTACGAAGGTTCAGAAACCTACTCGAATCGTACCTTGTGCTTTGCCAATTTATTGCTTCCGCCATGTTATTTAATGTTAGTTGGCAGTACTTATCTGGCGGTCGGTTTATCCATTATTCTGGGCGCTATAGCCTGGCTAGCACAAATTTTCCTGACTGGGCCAAGAAGCATTCTTGTCGAGTTCTTTGTCGCCTTAGTAGCCAGTTTTTTAACCGGTATGATAGCGGCACAGGTTCCCGGCTTACCAACATTGGCACTGTGCATTTCTTCCATTGTCCTTTTTATTCCTGGGTTAACCGTCACCAACGGCTTAGCCAGTCTTGCTCTCAATGACTTTCGGTCAGGTATCGAACTGCTTGCACAAAGCGCACTCATAGTAATGAAAATATTCATCGGCATTGTTATGGGGTTAGGCTTAGCCAACATAATCAATCAACCATTATCGGTACCGGTATTTATTGATGAAATCCCATTCGTTCTTCATGTCACCGCACTGATCGGGATTTCTGTCGCTATTGGCCTTATTTTCAACGCAAGTATGACAGAAATTCTCTTAGGCCTTCCTGTCGCGGCAATTGGCATGTGGGGGCCACATTGGTTTACTTCCGATTGGGTTGTAGGTACATGGGTAAGCACAATACTCATTACGCTTTACGGGTTGGGGATGGGAAAATTGCGTCACGTTCCACCACTCATATACATTATTCAAGGGATCATCATTCTTGTCCCCGGTAGTCGAATCATTGTCGGAGCAAGTGAGTCCTTCTTTGCGACCTCCATTTTACCCATTCCGAATATTGGTCTGTCCGCCTTGCTGATGTTTGGCGCGATTATGGCGGGACAAATCATGGTTTATTCTATATTTAGTCGTCATTTTGATTCCATCATTGAGGACTAACCATCGAGCTAACAATCGCTGATCAACACGCCCCAATAACCCACGATTGAGTCTTTATCTGCTTTTTGACGTTAACCGATTCTGAGAAGGTACTGATGAACAGAGTCTCGAAAATCGATAAGACTATTTTGTTTCAGATGGCGAGGGGAATGAGCAATATGGATTTGGAAAAACCGAATAGAATCGAAAGTAGCCAATAATTCAATAAGATAAGGATGCTTAGGATGAGTCAATGCAAAGTAGGCAGAGGTAAGCTAGGTATAGGCAAGCGCTAGGTTGATAGGCTTGCCATCTACTCCATTTCCGTTCTAACTACGCCACCAGTGCGTTCAGTTTTTTACGCATACTCTCTTTATCAAGGCCACCTTTAGGTCCAATGAAGACTAACCGTGACGAACGAGATTCATCATCTTCCCATGCATCTCCAACCGTCACATTGGCTCGCTGGCCCGTGCACTGAAATACACAGCGATGATCAGGACGATCGGTTAAATTTAAAATACCTTTCATGCGATAAGCATCAATTGAAAACTGTTGCAGTAGAGGATACAAACTTTGTAGATTAAGTGGTTGATCAGTTTCAAAGCTGAATGTTTCGAAATCATGGTTCACGTGATGACAGTGCTCATCATGACAATCATGGTGCTGGCATTCCTTTTGATCAGCCGCTATTTTGTTAGTGACAAAGCGCGTACTTTCAGGGGCATCAAATAAGATAGGTAAATCCACTTCGCCGAATGAAATATCAATCAATTTAGCAAACGGAGCTTGTACTCGGCACCATGCTTTGACTTGCTCTAGTTTATCAGCATCGACTAGGTCAACTTTATTAACCAGAACAATGTCAGCCACTTGAATTTGCTGCTTCGACAACGTCTCCATTGGGCCTTCTAGCCCTAAAATGTTTTCCGCATCGATCGTCGTCACGATTGCATTTAAAGGTGCGTGTGCTTGCAGTTCCGGATCTTCAAATTGAAGTGCCACTTCTTTGGGTTCTGCGATACCTGAAGTTTCAACAATAATATGGTCTGGGCGTTCCTCTAATGCGAGTAAACGCATTACCGAAACGACTAGTCCTTCTGCAAGGTTACAACAGATACAGCCATTCTCTAGGCTGATCATATTTTCACTTTCAGATTTAACTAACTCCGCATCAACATTGATTGATCCAAAATCATTGACGATCACAGCCATGCGCATTCCATTTGCATTGGTTAATATATGGTTTAGTAGGGTCGTTTTCCCTGCTCCTAAAAATCCGGCTAAAATTGTTACTGGAATAGGCTTCTTGCTCATAGCATGCTCTCTTTCGATTTTCGTTGTCTATATTTACTCGGTAAGCAATAAAAAAGGTTGAGCTAATGCCCAACCTTTTAAGTCAGGATAACTTAGCCAGTAACTTTGTTGCGAACCGCTTCACCTGGGTTTGAATCTAACAACATTTCACCAGCTTCAATGATAGGTGTCCCGTTTACAAGTACGTATTTCATGCCTGTAGAAAGGGCATTTGGTTTATCAAATGTTGCAACGGCTTTTACTTCATCAAGTTTGAAAATAGCTAAATCAGCATCTTTACCTACTTGAATACGACCTTTATTTGCCATTTGTGGCACAGCATCCTCAAGAATACGACATGCGTTTAAGCTAGTTCTTTCCATCGCTTCTACTAGTGTTACCGCTTTGTATTCCTCGACATATTTTTCAATAAAACGAGAGAAACAAGCAAGTGAGCGAGGGTGAGCTATTGCGTTGCTTGGAAGTGGCCATACATCACCTTCAATTAATACGCCTTTATCATCCATCCAAGGCATTGCATCTGAAGCGATAGCTGCACCTGGGAACAATACTGAACGGTCCATTTTAGCGCGATCTTCTTTGTTCTCATCGGGTTTTAAGAAGTGCATGACAACCACGGTACCGGGCGCTGATGCTTGTAGTTCAGTGACTTTTTCTTGGTTTAGTGCTTTACCATTCGCTTCCATGTAGCTAGCGCTTGGTACACCCCAACGTTGTAACCAATCGTCACCACGGAAAACTTCTGCGCCAATAACGGAAGAGCCAGCACCATAAGGATAAGCTTCAGTAGTAACGGCTAAACCTTGATCAATGGCGGATTGAACTAAATCGGCACAATCTTCGATATCTTGTACTGACGTGCTGTTGAGGTGACAAATGTGCATGTGTGCACCCGTTGTCGCCGACAGGCTAATGAGTTCTTGGTATGCTTCAAAGCTTGATTTTGGCTCTGCGCTGTTTAGGTAACGAACGTGAGTGTAAGTTGGTACTTCATAGCGTTTTGCTAGTTTAGCAAGATCATAGTACTCTTTGTGGCCATAACCTGGTGCGTAACCCGCGTTAATACCAATGCCTAAGCCCCCCTCTTTAAGACCTTGCTCAACCGAGCCCAGAATTTGTTTTAATTCATCTGGGGTTGCTAGGGTATTTTGCCAATTGTTTTTAGAAAAAGCTTTCTGGAACCAAACAATCGTACCATCAGGAGCAGGCATCGTAGGTTCTTTTGCTTGAATACGAGCGTAAGTCCATGCTACAGAAGCGCCGTAATTAATCGGGCGACCTTCAGCAGCAGTAATATCGTAGTACGTTCCGATTGGGAATAGACCAGATTCCATCTCAAGAGCGGTGGTTACGCCATCGAATGCTTGAGCACGGGCAGCAGGAAGTTGTTGTCCGTGAGCGTGCATATCGATAAAGCCAGGTGCAACCACGAGACCTTCAGCATCGATGATTGTTTTGCCTTGCAGCTTTTTGTCTGAGATTGCAGCAATACGCTTACCTTTAATACCGACGTGACGAATTGCGTCGAGTCCAGTTTCAGGATCAACAACACGGCCATTTTCGATAACGATATCAAATGGCCCTTTCTCGTTAGGCATCAGTTTGATGTTTTGGCCAACCAGTTTTTCAGGGGCTGCATGTAAAACAGAGGCAAAAGGCAGTGCCGCAGCCCCAACCGCTAACTTAGTCAAAGTCGAACGTTTATCTGTATCGACACCATCAAGTAATACTTGCGTAGCGTCCAATTCATTTGGGTCGTAATTTTTCATATTGATACCTGTTATGTTTGTTGTAAAAGAATATTAGTTCATGATTGCTATGAAAACTATGCTGCATGTAGAAAAATCAATCGATTGACTAACACCCACCTTTCCATCATTAGAATCCACTGCCAACCGTTATATAAAACGCGCTGTCAACGTCACTAAAAGCGAGGTCTACCCCCATGTGTAACCCATATCGGCAAGCTATCTGATAGCGAAATCCAGCACCATACGCATCGACACTTTCATCGTCTGACAGACTGCCCTCTACTGTCGCTTTATCCAGGCCATAAAACGCAGAAACGGTCCAACGATTATCAATCGCATTATCGTATTCCGCGACAACACCCAGCCCAGAGGTCACCGAGCTTTCGCCCATAAAATATTGAATAACGCCATTGATAGCGTTATTCACATCTTCATTACTGGTCTCAAACTCTACCGAGCTCTGGCCAATAATCTGTTTCACACCCAGCATCAATGGTGTGTTTGCCACTCGAAACTGGAGCTGCTGAAGCGCAGCGACTCCCGAGGTTTTTGTGCCGAATTGAATCGTTTTGTTGTACGACGCACCTATACTGAACTCTTTGAAAATATCGAGGTTCGCCTTTCCAGCGCCAACGCCACCCGTATATCGAATGTTATCTTTTAGCCACGACGGTATCACCGTTAATGTCGGTATCAGAACCTGCGCCATATTCAAAGTCCCCACCATGAATAAAGACATACACGGGTAATGACTCTGAACCATTGATCTCCGAAGGACGCCAAATATTAAGATTCAAGCAATCTTCAGATTGCTCTTGCTGGGTTATTTTAAGCTGTGGGCACACGGCGCCAAATTGTGTCGCATCTATAGCGCTATCAGCATTGTGTTCTAATTGACGGAGTGACTGTGCTGAAAACGTTGTTGATCGGCGTAAGTGATTCCTTTAAACGCTTCAATGGATACGCGTTGCTCGTCACCTGCTAAGGTATTGATCACAACAGACTCTCTATTTGCGAAAAGAGTCGCGTCCCCGATGGATACTGAAACCTGCTCTGTTGGTAATGTCTGAAGCGGTTCTGGCTTAATAGGACGTGAGCTGGTTTCATCACTACCCCACGCAGAAAGAGCAACAGTGATAGCGATAACCATGAGTGAGCGATGCGTTAAATTCATGGTTGTACCCATAAATGTGTTCGGCCATCTGACCTGATATTGGTATCATCAAACCTGAGAATCCCTATGCTCAGCCATGCTCATTTCTGGAGTATTTGAAGTATTTTTTCTTTATGGTGCGATATTAATTCACTCTTTAAATTTGAATAAATCGCTTATGCAGGACGTGATCCTACATATATTCACTACCGTGAGTGGATGTCGCTTTTTATTTATCACAAAGACTTCTTGTTGTACCTTCTTTGGCTGACTATCTAGGGTTGATAAAATTTCAACGGGTTCTTGAAACAGCTCTATAGGGGGTTGCTGTAACTCTCCTTCTGAAGCTTCAAACTCATCAAAGAACCCAAATATGTTATTAGAGTCCGATGGCATAGTTAGCACCAAACGTAAGTTTCGAGGCCAAAGCCAATATTGTTGAGGTCTGTTTTGACTTGACCCGAAGAGGTCCAAGGTAGAAGTGCGTCGATATCAGGCTCTGCTTTCGCGAGCTCTTTCATGCACTTGACCATATAGTCATAGAGGATAAGGCCGTTGGCTTTTGCAGTCTCGACGATACTGTAAAGCATCGCGCTCGCCTCAGCGCCATTTGGTGTGTTGGAGAATAGCCAATTTTTCCTGCCAATAACCAGCGGTTTAATTGCGCGTTCAGCGCGATTATTATCGATAGATAAGTGACCATCGTCGATATAACGAATGAGTTTAGGCCATTACCCGAGCTTGTACTTTATTGCTTTGCCTAGTGGGCTAGAGCCTATCACCTTCTGGGTTGTCATCCATTGGTAAAGCTCATCCAGTATCGGCTTGGCATACGCTTAACGCTCTGCTTTGCGTTCTTCGGCAGGCGCACCTTTTAAGCGTGATTCTATCCCGCAGAGCTTTGGGGGGTTAGCCAGCGCTTTATCAGCCTTGCCCGATTTACCTTCCCCTTGAAGCTTCTTCGCGTCCATGAACTTGCGTTAAGCACCCTACATTGGTGACGTGATGCAGACCATCATAAGCCGCGTAGCCATCGGTTTGTAGATAACCGTTGTAGTCACCTAAAAAGTCCACGGGACACACCCTCGCGCGACTGTTTTGATAGTCGTACAAGGCGATTTTTTCACATTCGGCAGTGCCGCTTCGGGCGAGTCAGCGCCTGAGCAGTAAAGCCACATATAACACTGCTTCTCTTCTTTGAGCACATTGAGCGGCGTTTCATCCGCTTGAACCACCACTTGTTGAAGTAGGTGCTCTTTCAAGGCCGC
>NZ_JBFRPJ010000096.1:0-1182 GCF_041471945.1 Vibrio sp. 10N.261.51.A4 | reverse complement strand
CAGGGCGGGAGCATACTTTGATGGATTTATAACCCAAAGAAGACTCTAGCCCGATAATCGTCGTTCCATCCCGCTTTTTTCAACTTCACCTTTTGACTTGGCGCACCGCAATCACATTGCTTAAGCATGTTCATTACAAAGCGTCTGAACAACGCTATGTTCTCAACGGCACCATCCAAAGTGATTCGAGAGCTATCCTCTTTAAAAACAACATCTAATACGTAGTGTTGGCTGTTTTCAATTCGCCAGTGTTGACGAATATAATGACCAAGTAATTTGTGATTCGGCGACATGGAACTTATGTAGTATGACGTATCTACGGTGCCTTTCCCGTTTATCACTCGGTGGCGTTCCACTGCTATAATGCTTCTTACCGTCGGCCATTTCTTTGCTAGTTTTTCGGGCAACTTAGCCTTAAGTTGAAAAACGTATCGCTCTTCGTTACGACCATGATGTGTCTCTTTGATTTCAGTGACTATTTTCTCTTTCCTAGCATCGAAGATAGCCTGAAACTGTTCAACAACAGCCGCTCTTAGTTTCGGTTGGTTGTTCTTCACTTGAACAACAACATGCGCTTTCTTTTCTTTTATCTTCTCTAGGGTTTCGCGCTGGCAATGCAGCGCATCAATCGTGACCACACTGCCTTTTACATTTATAACATCAAGCATTTGGCGCACAACACTGATCTCGCCATTCTTGTTTTCCGTCGGTTTTTGGCTCAGAACAAGGCCACGCTCAGTGTCATATGCCGTGACCAACTGCAACGCTGTTTTCCTGTCATTTCGATAAGAGCCACGCAGGACTTTTCCGTCGAATGCGATTATGGGTTTATTTTGGTTGGCTCTTTGTTCGTTTATCCACAAGGCCAACGCTTCAAGCAATGACTCCGCAACAACTGAGCGTAATATGCGTGCTATTGTGTGTCGTCGGGGGATTCCATGTTTGAATGGCCTGTACTTTCTTAACCAGCTTAACTTCTCTTCCCCATAAAATTCAATGTCTTGCCATCCTTCGCACCCAGATGCAATAGCACTAATAACGAGGAACATAACGTCAATAAGGTCATGTTTTTGGTTAATGTCAGAACGAGTATCTTCGATGACGGATAGGTGCTCAATTAAGTTCAAAATGGCTGTCTAGCTAAGGGTTTGACGCTATTAGATCATATTTGTTAACAAAGTG
>NZ_JBFRPJ010000095.1:0-12350 GCF_041471945.1 Vibrio sp. 10N.261.51.A4 | reverse complement strand
AAGTATGCTCCCGCCCTGGGGTTTTGAATTGCTTATAGATTGTTGCTCTTGAGGGAGATTAATTGTAGCTGATGTTTTTCGACTATAGAGTGCTATCGTATTTATGTATGTTGGTAATAACCCGGCCACTTTATATGAAAAATCCGAATTTAGTCATTGCGGCCTAGTAATTCGATGACGACGATTACAAAATCGTGGTGATTTTTATGAATGATGTATTTCAGTGAGTTACAAAGCCTCTGCGTGCCTTTCACTTATAATGATCAAAATACTACGGTAACCCAGTGGGCAAGCAAAATTTTTGACACTAAATATAGGCATTGATCTATACCTGTATGGTTACTGTAAAGGCCAAGAAAAACGGTATAGATAACAAAAATCCCAAATTGAACACATTAGGTTAGTTAATTGGTTGTCATCAAGGATTAGAATTTTTTCTAAATAAACTTTGTTTTTCAGCGGTTTGACGATAATCTGGGTGTAAAATCGACATGTTGTTATGTCTTTGATTGCAAAGTGAGCAAACGAATCGCAAGATGCCAGTTAATACTTGCACCATCTGTTTATCATGGATATCATCGTTGGCGTTCTAAGGGAATGCGTCCGTAGCTCAGTTGGTTAGAGTACCGCCTTGACATGGCGGGGGTCGGTGATTCGAGTTCACTCGGACGCACCATTCCTTCTTTAGTTTTTATTGCATAACTATTGAGTTTGTCACAATGGTAGTAATAAGAAATTAGAACATCGCCCGCTTAGCTCAGTTGGTTAGAGTACTTGCATGACATGCAAGGTGTCACTGGTTCGAGTCCAGTAGCGGGCACCAAATTCGTTCTTTATGAACAAGCAAAAAAGCCCACCTAGTGTGGGCTTTTTTGCACCTCTCACATTTGCATAGTTATTCATTTCGTATCAGCCTCAATGGTTTTGTTTCAGCTGACTCTTGTCTGGTTAGGCACAATTAGTTCCTTTCGTGCCCATGCTGTGCCCACGTTCAATGGATACGGTTAGTTTTACAAGAACGAAATAAGTTGCCAATAAGCCCTCAGACTTCAGCTTACTTTTGGACAGAAATCATGTAGATTCAGTGCTCTAATCTACATGTTTCGCATAAGCTGAGTTTTGGCAAAGAATGGATTGCAAGTACCGAATGATGACCCTCGTTACTTCTTGGTGTCGCTCATCTGTCAATCAGTGTTGGGAGACTTTCTTCTGCATATCCGAGCAATTTACTTAATGTAGGGCGGGCTTGTTCAACAACCAGAGAAAGTGTCGGCTGTGCGATACTTATCCTTATTTGTTAATCAATTATTTTTAACACCTTTCAAAGACTGCTATCTGGGTTGATTAATGGATTGTTGCTGCAAACTTTTCAAAGGAGTACTTTTCTAACAATGGGACTCGTCTCTTCGTTAATTGTATTCGGTATTCAGGCGCACTTTTTAGGCCTTCATAACTTTTATAAATGAGTAAACCATCCTCAGAGCACCACATATCCCCAGAAAATACGCTAATCGTGGGGCTTTCCCCTTCGATGAGGCGAACAAGAACAACCAAGAAACTAGCACTAGTTTTAAATTTTGATTCAGTAATAAATTGCTGATTTTCATTAGTGATAGTCTTAACCTGAACTTCGAAAAACTTGCCACCTTTGCGCGCGATAAAGTCAATTCCTCTATCGTCTACTTCCGCTGTGTAAACTTCGAAACCGAACATGGTAAATTCCATTTTTGCAAAGTACTCACCATATGTTCCTTTTTGTTGGTTATTTAATTTTTTCCATTGATATCTCATGTTTATTCCTTTGTTAGTTTTAGCTTTTCACAAACTGTGAAAATCAAATCCGCCAAATCAGAAATCGTAGCGCAGTCGTAATAGCTACCAAATTCGTCATCCAATGCCTCAAATGTCGCACCGGCTGCATTGTCCACTTCCTTAATGCCAACAAGGTCGGAAAAGTCGAGCATAAACATCGTTGCAATCATGATGCCTTTGTCTTCCATACCGCCGACGGCATTACCATCTTCGTCTTTACCACAAAATATCCGCCCGTAGGTGACGTCCTCAAAAGGCACATCAAGCTCTCGTGCCCATACCATGCGCTCAATATCATCGGCCAGGTCACTGTCAGGTTTGATCTTCTCTTGTGGTAGTTCGAAATAATAGGCGAACAGTTCAATCAAAAATGCCGTGATCTGTTTATGGCTGGTGGTCACGGACAAATGAATAGTTGGACACTTTGTAAGTAGTAGCCGCTCTTGCCCTTCTGATAAGTCATCATCCAGCGTCTGAGGCAACACCGGTGAGGTGGGTGTTATTTTGATGAATATCGGCTTTGCTTCCTTAGTCGTATTGTCCAACTTTTCTAGGGTTTTGAGTTCTTCCTGTGTTGCCTGTTGTTCTGGGTAACTCATACAGTTCCTTTTTTAATCGAGTTATGTTTGCTTTGATTTCACTTCATCAAATTGGCAATCTGCTGCTCAATATCAGCTTTCTGTTGCAGCAATTTGGTGAGTTGGCTGTATTTATCGTCAAGTTCACTTGCACTCTGCGAGTTAAGCTGCGGAATCTGGAGTTTGCTGAGCTGTCGAGGACGGAGGCGAATCTGCGCCAGTTCGTTGACAGAAAAGTCGCGAAAGGTGTATTCAAGCAGCCTTTGCCCTGCGCGTGAGGTCAAGAAAAGAAACAGTCGTTTGCCATCCCAATGTTCATTGCCTTTGGCACGTAACACTGCAAACAGCTCGGAGCATAAATACGTGTGTTGATCTTCAATGGAATAGTAGGTGACCTTGACGGTTTTTCGGTCTGCGCTTTTGTACAGCAATACATCGCCTGGATTAACAGGGCTATAACGTTGTACTTGCAGTGCTTTTCGGCGTGTCGCTTCAATGTGCTCCAGCTCAACCAGACCAAATTTATTGACAGATTTAGGTGTGACAAGTTGAACCTCAACCTCTTCTGACGAGTTTGGCGGTAGCTCTTCAGCTTGGCCTTGTCGAGCAGGTATCACCACGTCGAAAACGCTATCAATGTCGCTCCATTCCGAGCTCGCCACGGAGTACTTGGATTCAATCTCTTGCTTGAGAACGTTTAGGTTATGTTCAAAACCTAATTCATGCATTTTATTACGAAAATAGCGTTGGACGAGAGGGTGCCAGGGTGCACACAGTGTTTCAATGGCATCACTGTCGGTGGCGATTTCTCTGTTGGTTGGCGACTTATCTTCATTTTCAAGCAAGGCAACACACTGGCTAAAGTCATTCCAAATATTCATTAGCTGGTTAGTGCTTTCACTATTAAGGAATGCCGCCATTTCACTGCGAGACTCTTCAATTCGAAACGTCATTTTGTGTTTGAAGCGTCTGGCATCCACTCTAAATTTAACGTGAGTTTGGTTTCTAACGGAAAGCTTGGCCAGCATGTCAGACTGATATAAAGGGTAATCAATAGTGAAGTTGTCCCAGCTTTCGAGCGCTTGTTTTAGTCTGCTTAGGCTTGCTGGAGTGATAAAGATCTTCTGATATTGCTCTACAAAGAACATTCCCCCTAGCGGCGTCAGTTTCGTGAAGTTTGTTGTTGCGGTTGTAAATTCACCTTGAGTTAAAATATCAAGGTCAAAAAAATAGGGTAGAGTTGCAACGAGTTCTTCAAGTGCTTGTTCTAGTGCAAAGCACCCTTGCTCTTTTTGCTGTGCAATAAATTGATCGCGTTGTTCAAACCATTCTTTGCTGAGGCTCATTTGTTAAACTCCCTGGAAGTTGTTTCGGCGTTGCGTATATTGATCAAAAATTGACTGCGCGATTTTCGCTGCACCTTGCTTTGAAGGTTCAATAGGTGAAACTGGAGCGTAATCTTCAGGCTCATTGCAAATGACGCGTAAATCGAGAACGGGTAGTTGGCACTCGGCCGCTTCTCTTAAAATTACTTCGTTGAATATCCCCGTAGCGATTTTCTCAGCGTTAGATAGCGTTGGCACACCGTCATAAACCGTACAAATGGTGAGCTTAGGGAATTTAGCAAGAGTTTTAGTTAGCATTTGCTGGTAGTTCTGGCGAAATTGTTCTCGTACTTGGTGAAGTGAATCTAATGCATTGCCAATGCTGTTCGCATCAATCTCAAGTAAACCTGAAGCGGCATAACCGAGTAAGTCATTACCGCCACAAGAGAGAAAGGCAGGTTGAAAATTGAAATACCGACTTTCCTTAGCTCGTTCTATCTGGCTTGGAAGGTTGGCTATAACGTGCCCATCGACAGCAAGCAGTTCGACTTGCGTGGTAGTAGAGTTGATACCCGCTGGATTTTCCGCAGCTTCAGCCTGGATTAAGCTTGTCAATTGTTCAGAAACTGACTCTCCAGCCTTTACATACGGCGCATTGTCAAAAATCGAATCCCCTAATAAGACGATTTGATTAGGTAAGTATTGCGCTGTTGGCTCACTAATTTCTATTTTCATAATTTGTACCGGTCATCGAACTGTGTACTTACCGTACTTGTTTTAACGCTAGTGCGTAAGTGTCGCAAAATGGTACATGCTTCATTTTGACAGCGTATTAAAGGCGTTTTAGTAGCCCTCGTTCTTGCAGTAAACGGGAGAGCTCTTCACGATTTTTAATCCAGACTTGCTGGTGCCCTGGCTCTGTTTGCACGTGATTGAGGCTTAGCCCTAGACCATGAATGAGGTAGTTTACCTGTGACAACCTGCTTGGTATGACAAGCTCCCCGTCGCACATCCCGTAATCTCTCTCTATTAGAGACACTTGATGGTTATTAAGTCGAGGATCGGCTTGTAGTATAAGATTAATGGGTGTGTTCCAATCACTGTCTTCTTCTATTGGATTGGGGGAAGCATCGAGAATGTCAGGTTCACCAATAAAGCGACTTAACACGAAATCACGATAGGCTCTGTTTTTTTCACAGTACGCTCGAACATGCCAGCGCAGAGGGGTCTCTACCAATGAGTGGGGGGCGATAACTCGAGCCTCTGGTTCTGTCGAACTCATCGACAAATATTCAATTTCTAATCTCCGTCCTTTGCTGATTGCTCTCACGAGTGTGCGCATTATAACGGGGTCAATCGCCCGTGTAGGAGGCATCACTGAGGTAACTTCCCGAAACCCAAGTGCGGAATGATTGTTTTTGGACACGAGACGTTCATTAAGTGCTAATAGGTTAAGGTACTCGTCGACACTACCCCGAGTAAAGAGTGGTTGAAAGTTCTTTGATGCGGTATAGCCAGCATTTTGCATGTCATATTCGAGGTTGCTAGGAGCATGTTCAACCTTGTAGGTGTTAATTTCTCTAGAGGCTTGTTGCCTTCCAATGTCGAAACAGCTGCACAAGTGTTTTGTGGTCACTCGACCTTCCCAATAGGCGATGATTTCTATGACTTGGAAGCGTAGTAGTGTCTTTTTGTTTATTTTTGTTGTTAGAGTTTGTGCTTGCTCGATCATTAAACTACTCAAATGGTAAAGGTTAGGTGGTTAGTCGATAACAGGGTAAATAGAGTCGCCCCAAAGTTCATTGGGGTGGTTCATCATAATCTCGATGAGAAGTGGGATAACTTTTGCCATGATAGCTGTGCAGTCAGCGATTTGTTGACGGTTTACTTTTCCGTTCCAAGTAGCGCCTCCATGCAGAAGTTGATTTCTTAGCGTGTATAGGCGACTAAATACTATCGATAACACAATCTCGGTTTGCTCACTCGCGAGTGCTAAATGACTGGCGTGAATAGATTTTGTGCGCAGTTGCTTCCACTCATCTTGGCTAACGGTACCGTTTTGGGCATCCCAATAGGATTCAAAGATAAACTCATTATTGAGAACCACACGTATCGTGTTGGTATATTCCTGCCATACAAATTCAGCCAGTTGACCCTCATTGTCTAGAGAGACAATCTTTGAAAGGAATTGCTGAAACTTACCTCGCTCGCTCATTAATATTGAACGGTCAATGTGTTGAGCATAGGCTGCGTTAAAGGCGATCCAGTAGAAGATAAATTGGCTGTCTAAATCGCCCGATTGTTCGGCTTTGTTGAGCCAACTTAGTGCTCGATGGACACGAACCGCCAATGATCTTGTGTGTTGATCTCTGACTTCTCTGTGTTTCGATTTTAGCCTTTCGTAGTGCATACCAATCCTTTGATAATGCCTGTAGGGTTGATTTTCTAGAATGCAACAAAATGAGTAAGCGGTGTTAAGAGGTGGATCAAGAAACGGACGATTGATGTATCAAATATTGGCATGTACCAAAATGGGACACTTATGTAAGTGATAGGGATCAGATAGGATAGTCGTTGAATTTATCGGGAAGAGGGTTCCATTTGAGTCGTTCAGAAAATCACGAAGGTAATAAGCAACTTATATTAGATAAAGCGAAAGGTGCAATGACGGGTTTGGCTATGGGAGATGCGCTAGGCACAACACTGGAGTTTTGTCCCAAAGATAGCTATTCGCCACTAACAGATATAGTAGGTGGTGGCCCATTTCACTTAAAGGCAGGTCAATGGACTGATGATACTTCGATGATGTTGTGTTTGGCAGACAGTCTTTTGGCTGTGGGTAACCAAAACGCTGAAGACCAAATGGAACGTTACACGGCTTGGTGGAAATTTGGAGAAAACTCGGTCACTGGTCAATGTTTCGATATCGGCAATACAGTTCTTGACGCTTTAACCTCTTTCGAATCTACGAACGTTGCTATTGCAGGTTCAGCTGATGAATGGAGTGCTGGAAATGGCAGCTTGATGCGCTTAGCCCCCATACCTATTTTCTATTCTTCTTTCCGGTCAGTCGGCGAAGATGACGCTGTTAAAGCGGCAAGGCATAGTTCCGTTACCACTCATGCGGAGAAAAGAGCTGTTGAGTCCTGTGAAATTATGGCTTGGCTAATGTATCGAATATTTGATGACCTGAAAGGTACGTTAAGTAAAGCCGAATTATTCGCCCAACTGGAAAACTATTGGGGTAGCGCAGACATTCACAATGATTTACGTGAGATAGTGAATGGTTCATTTATAACTAAGACAAGGCAACAAATTGAGGGGAGTGGATTTGTTGTTAAGTCGCTCGAGGCGGCATTGTGGTCTTTTGCTCATAGCAGCAGTTTTGAGCAAGGAGCACTATTAGCGGCAAATTTGGGCGCTGATGCAGATACGACGGCTGCAATCTACGGGCAACTCGCTGGCGCATTCTATGGATATAGCCAATTGCCAAAGTTATGGCTTGAGAAACTAGCTTGGCGAGAGCATATTGAAGAGCAAGCAACATTGCTGGCAATGCTTCCTACGTTTGAAGATCTTGCTTCAATGCTCAACCAGATAACGAGTATGCCTGAAAGCTCATTGCAAGAGTCTATCTATCCGCTGTTGTATGACTATGGCTGTATCTTGGTTGATTACCGTTGGATGGATTTTCCCAATCGAGCGCTGATCGCGACTGATCTCAGGGCCCCTGTTGCAGAGAGTTATCAAAAACAGCAGTTTCTTGAGCGCATGAGCTATGTTGAGGGCTTTCAAGTGATCACAACCATCATTAGAGGCGACAGATTTAATGATGGTTTATGGCAAAAATTTGTAGACGATGGTTCACTATACGTCTGGCTAGAACGAATGACACAATTCGCAAATAATAATGAAAATATTAGAGGTTAAAATGGAACAACAGGTTCAAAGCTTGTATGCCAATATCACGTTAAACGATGTTCAGTTGGCCGCAATTTACTATCCAATTTTAGTGGATCTTGCTCGTCATAAGCATTGCCTGACTTATGGTGAGCTGGTTAAGCGAGCTAAAGAATCACATCCTGATGCTGAATACGTGCAACGTGCGATACCCGTGTCGGCTGGTCGCAAGCTTGACGTTGTACGATTGTTTACCTCTGAGCGCGGCTTACCTGATGTGACATCCCTTATTATCAATAAGACTGCGGGTGAATGCGGTAATGGCGTTACTGAGTACTTCGATCCCGTTAAGTTAAGAGACGAAGTGTTTGCTTATGACTGGTCTTCAGTCTCTGACGATTTTGATATGTACATTGAAACGGCGGAACAAAAGGCTACCCCTCCCGTTAGGCTTTCACGTGCTGATGCAATGACAATGACGTTGGACTTTTTTAAAGCCAACAAAGCAAGTCTTCCGAAAGCTACTTCCCAACATAGAGACGACATCATCAACTTGATCCTTGATGGGTATAAAACTGAAGAGGCGTTTAAGTTGGTTGGTGATAGCCTATAAATTGGCTTTTATTGGCGAGGTGAGATGAATCAATCAGATAGTTTTGGGGAAATACGATGACGAACGAAAACTTAACGGCGTGTCTTGCGAAGCAGTTTTGTGATGGGTTGTGGGATAGCTACACCAAAAAGTATCCCGATTTCCTCAATCGTATAAGTCCCATATTTGTGCATTTGGCGATTTATCAGCACCTCGTTAGCCAGCGCTCTATCATTGGCAGTAAAGGGCGACAACGTCAGCAAGAGTTAGTCGAATCGTTTGAGCAGTGGTATGAGGGAATAGAGCATGCTCGTGCCATTGATTGGATTGACCTAAATCTCGCAGCGCTAGATACAATTCAGGGCAATACAGGCGACTATAGCTATGGCTTTGATGCGGCGGGGGGCTTTATTCGTGATGATGGTACAGAACAGGCCTGGGAAAGCAGTATTAACCACCAGCTTTTTCAGGCATTGCCAATAGTATCTTCAATTGTTGACGCCAATAACCATAATAAAGAGATCGTTAGGCAAATTGAGAATCTGTTATCAGCTCTTGTACCTTTTCCAATTACCACTCCGATACCTGGCGAGCTAGAATTGTTGTCGCTAATGGTCGATGATATTTCACGCTTGTTGATTGGTAAACCACATGATGCGGGCAAAGCGCATGCTTTAGATGGCTATTTATATCTATTTCAAAGTGCGGTACTCGGGAGCCATAGAACCAAACAAGAATGTGTCCAGCTCGCGATTTCGATTCATGAAAGAGTTACGAATATTCAAAACGAGGGGAGTGTGCCTCGGCTCATTGATTCATTCTGGCAAATGGGTTTTGGTTACTCTGATGAGTTAGTTAAAGACTACAACCAACTGGTTGTAATGTTGGATAGCCAGGTGTGCACCGTGCATAGAGAGGATATCGATGATGGCTTTGAGCTGAGTGTTTGGCGCTATCCGTTTAAGGAACAAACGCAGCAAAAGATTATTCTAAGAGGTGACGGAAAGTTTAAGCTAATGGGCGAAAAGCCGCTCATTTTTGATGATCCTCGTATGGTTGTAGATCTCTTGATGAGTATGGCATCACGTGACAGTTAATAAGATCGTCTGGAGAGTAATAGTCCCACTTGTTCGGGGAGTATGTCTCGTGATATCGCCACTGTTACTTCGCTATATCAGGAGAATCAATAGAAAACATATTCCACTCGCCAACTCATGCCAGGAAGTTGTCCCTTTCTTGTCGGTTTACTTCAGTAATGAATTGTTGGCCAAAACGAAGGTGATTTATGTCAAGGAAGTGCCAAAATTACTGCCTTCGGGGTTGTTATTTGGCAAGGCGGCAGGGATTGCCCTTGAAGACACCGTCTACGTGAAAGAAGAATATAGATATCGCTGGCACCTCCACTTTCACGAACTTGTTCATATTCAGCAATGGCAACGGTTAGGGTCGATTGAGTTTTTGTCTCAGTATATCGTTGAGGCATTGACTCGTGGGTATCGTTGCAACAATTTTGAAGTGGAAGCCTTCGAGCTTGAAGAGCGGTTTAAACGTAATGATGTTTTTAGGATTTGTTGACCTTTGCGGCTTTGTTGATCAAATCAAGCGACCCGATATAGATCTTGCCGTTTGGGTATGTGATTTTGTAGATAACCTTGCTATTACTATCCATATTGACCTTCAACTAAACTGTTTATTCATAATCTTTTAACATTAGAAAATGTTGGTCAATATGAACATCGTCGTTTAGAGAAGAGTATCGACTCTAAACGGTTTTGGGGCAAAACTAAGTTAGCGACTAGCTGTATTCAATAAACTAGCAGCAACTGTGCTTTTAGAGCAGGGGCCTATTCCAAACAATAGATCATCTGGAAGGGGAAATTGAAGTGGGATAGTTGAGAGATCGCTATGATCTAGATACATATCTAACTTGGCTCTTATTCTGGTATGTACTCTATAAGCTCTTCGATCTTGCATTCGAAGAATTTACACAATTCATTCAAAGTGGTCGTTGTGGTTGTATAACCTTTGTTATTAGCAAGCTTTGACATCGCGGAGCTTTGAACTCCAACGGCTTCGGCAACTTCAGATAAAGTAATCTTACGTTTTTCGCGTAACGATTTAATCTCTAATAATTCTTTTATCTTATATCTAATCATTTCTATATAATTATTTGGTATATAAATCGTCTTGATGGGACGAATTAATGGCTCTATAGTTTGTCTTGTCAGGACGAAAGTTATTCTTGGCTAGCAAATAAGGAGGTCATTATGGACCAAACATTATTGACTGCAAAAGAGCTCGCAAGTCGTATCAAATTTAGCGCCAACTATATTAACGCGACATTGCGAGACTCTCTTTTCATCGAAGGTAAGCATTACATCCGACCTTTCAATGGTCGCAAAATTCTCTACATTTGGGAAGCAATTGAGCGGGATTTGTATCAATCTGCATCTCGAAATCAAAATATAATTCCAATGGCAGGAGGGCGTATCTGTTATGGGTAAAGTACGAGAACGAAATGGAAAACTATTTCTGGATTTTAGGTACAACGATATCCGATGCAGAGAACAGACTGCCTTACCTAATACCATTCAGAATACCAGGAAGTTGCAAAAGCTGCTTAATCAGATAGATGCAGACATAAGACTGGGGTCTTTCGTCTATAGAGATTACTTTCCAAGCTCAAGTAGAGCTGCTCGATTTCTTGAGGAGGACTGTAAGGCCGAAAAGGTAAAGCAAGAAATGTTGGGGAGTTATAAAAGTGCAATACACGAAGCACAAGGTACTTCTCTTATTTCATTAGAAGACTTTGCCGCTGAGTGGTACGAAGAAAACGAAAGTCGATGGAAAGAAAGCTATAAGGAGAGTATTCGTTTATACCTTTACAGATACCTTGTTCCACACTTTGGAAGTACTTCTATTGATCAGATCTCTAGGCCAGATATTTTGAAGTTCAGAGCTGAATTAGCTAAACCAAAATCGGGTAAGAAACTATCAGCAGAGTTTATTAATCACGTGATGACGCCATTAAGGATGATGTTGTCAGAAGCTGCAGATCGTTATGAATTTAGAACTCCGTTTGAAAATATTAAAGCGTTGAGAATTGATAGAAGAGACGTTCAGCCGTTTAGTATTGAGGAAGTAATGCAGTTTCTCGACAAAATTAGGGAAGATTACAAGACGTATTTCACTACACGCTTCTTTACTGGGATGCGGACTTCAGAGATTGATGGTTTGAAGTGGCAATACGTAGATTTCAATTTGAAGACAATTTCTGTTCGTGAAACTTATGTGCATGGGCGAATGGATACAGTTAAGACGACAGGTTCTACTAGAGATATTCAAATGAACTCTCATGTTTATGAGGCTTTGGAAAAGCAATTCAAGTTAACAGGGGAAGGAGAGTTCGTCTTTACAAATGCTTCAGGGAACCCTTTGGACAAAGGGAATGTCCGTGACCGAATTTGGAAGCCTGCGTTAAAAGAGATGGGGTTGAAGTATCGTCGTCCATACGAAACGCGCCATACTTATGCCACTCTGATGCTTGCCGCTGGTGAAGCCCCTGAGTGGATAGCTAGGCAAATGGGGCATACGACGACCAAGATGCTTTTTCAGACATACAGCCGTTTCGTACCTAATTTAACTCGGAATGATGGAAGTGCATTTGAACGTCTATTGAAAAAAGTTAATAGTGGTGGGTTAGGAGGTGATAAATGAAGTATTCTCCTTTGACAATCCATTGCACTAGTTTGTGCTTCGATGTGATTCAAGGGCAACATTTCAAAGCCATGTCACATCAGGATATCGATGAAAACTATCAAGAAGTCTATTGTTTGGTAAGAGAAAGAACGTCATTATACCCAATGCATTATGTAAGAGAGCATAAGTTTGTGAGTGAGGTGGCGGAAGTTGTAGTAACGGTGCTTCATCACTGCTTGAATGAGCCAATAAAGCGGGATTCTGATTGGGTACTTGAAGTTATTGAAGCATCAATTGATAAGTCAATAAAACGATATGTAAATTGAATGCTTAGCTTTATTGCTCATAGCTCATAGCTCATAGCTCATAGCTCCTAGAACGTCGATGTTCGCTCGAATCTAGGGGCTAAAATATTATTGTTACTTCGTATCCGCCCCATGAACC
>NZ_JBFRPJ010000094.1:0-15149 GCF_041471945.1 Vibrio sp. 10N.261.51.A4 | reverse complement strand
CGGAAAGCCGCGATGAACCTAAAATAATCGGAACAACTAGCCAGCTTAGAAGAACGATAAACCTGATGTTCTATCGCTATTAACTATTAGAAGATCTATCGATCATTATCAGCATCGAACAATATCGTATAAGTAGAGTGACTGATCGCCCCCTCCCCCTGAATGTTAAACGATGCAATAGAGTTGCTATATTTGATGGATCAAGGCCTTCAAACTAGAGTTTAGGCTGACCAAAAGATCAGGCAATATCCTCGTATTCGATCCCTCTGCCGCTAAACCCCACTATGCTACTCATTATAAAGTCACTGAGCACTCCAGCCAAGAATGCCATAAAGGTTGCCCTAGCATTTTGTTTAGCTATCTACCTTGCGTTGTATTTTAACCTTGAGAAGCCTTACTGGGCGGCTATCGTGGTCAATATATTGGCCATCACTGATACTATTACTGCTGGCAAGAAAAAAGGCATTCTCAGATTGTTGGGGACGCTTTGTGGCGCGTTTGTCGGGCTTTGGTTAATCGCTGTTTTTGGGCAAGATCGATATTATTTTTTAGCAAACATCGCACTGTTACTCGCAATTTGTATATACATGGGTTCCGATCCGGTCATCGGCTATGCTTACATTACGGCATTTATTGTCTGCATCCTGCTGGCGATATCTGGCAGCTTTGATGGTGTAGCTACATTTAATATTGCGGTACTAAGGCTGCAAGAAACCCTGCTTGGCTTCGTGGTCTATACGACCATCTATAGCGTGGTTTGGCCTGAGGATGATGACACACGCTTTAACAACGAAGTCAGTGTTGTTTTAGAGGCGATGTCTCCCCTCATTCATTCACTCGCTTACAATGACTCAGCGCAGCGTTTCCAGTTACACACGAGCTGCGAGTTAAATATTGAAAGCCCGACCTTCAAAGCGCTAAACGATCTGATGCGCCTGCCCGATTTGCATGGCCGTATGCCTGCCAGAAAGCAGTGGAAGCATCAACAGCAAACTCAAGCAATCTGGGTTGCCAAACAGTTACTGCAAAACGCCCATGATCAAGGGGTTGATCACAATGATTTTTCGATACTTAACCAGGCTATGGCTTTTATTGAAGCATCATCGGTTAATGTCGATTACAAGCCCCCTTTTCCAGAGACAGTCAAACAATTCTACCAGGGTAACTTTAAGAAAAAGCGCTTATTTGCCCGATTACTTGACAACAGCCAGCAACGATTAAGCAATACGTTAGTCGGCACAATGAGCTTCATCTCAGCAATTCTAGTCTGGATATATCTACCAATATCATCGGGAAGTCTGTTCATCATTAACAGTGCCATTTGCGCCTTGATATTAAGCAACATGCCTAGGCAAATGATAAAGCACTGGACCATTGGCTACTTAGCCTTTGGGTCACTGTTCCTCATTCAGTATGTTATGCTGTTACCTTCGATGACCGAAGTATGGCAATTAATGGCATTTTACTTTGTTAATGTCTTTACGGTGTATCGCCTGTTCGCTGGTAATCAGTGGATGGTCTATCGAGTTCTCGGGGGCAACCTATTAGTAATGATTACCATGAGCGCAACGCAACTTGTGCCTGTTTATGACGTCACTACCCCTTTGAACCTACTCATTTATATGATGGTTGCACTGGCTTTCATCCGCTTTTACACCCGCTTAATACACCGTAAAAGTTAACCACTATAACCTCACACAAAGACCACTAAGGCATAAAGTAATGAAAATGAGTAAATGCTCTGCGCTTGTCGTTATCGACCTGCAACAAGGTATCGTTGATCAATTACCGGAAACCGTGTCCCGACCGATCATAGAGAACAGCCTTGCTCTCTGCGATGCATTTGATGATGCTGATTTACCCGTAATTATTGTTAATGTAGCCGGTCGTCCACAAGGCCGAACGGAACTGCAAAATAAAGCGGCTCAGCCTGACGCATCAAAGATCGTATGGGGAGAGGTCATCGAAAGCCTGCGCCTAAACCCTAATTATCGCTATCTAACCAAATATTCCTGGGGTGCATTTACCAACACAGATTTGCAGAAGCAGCTTTGTGAGCAAGGTATTACGGATATTTATCTGACCGGGGTAGCAACAAGTATTGGGGTCGAATCAACGGCTAGACAAGCATTTGAACTGGGTTATAACGTGGTGATTGTCGAAGATGCGATTGCAGATATGAACCCGATGAACCACCAGCACAGCTGCCAAAATATATTCCCAAAACTCAGTGTTTTAGCAAAAGCTCAAGACTTGCTATAACTGTCTCGTCCTAAAATACGTTGACCGTATTTTCATTAAACAATAAAAAGCCGACAGCGAATTAAGCTGTCGGCTGATGATCGTTCTATCTCAAGTACATTCTATCTCAAACAAGAGAAATAGGATTAAGCGTTAGCTTCACGCTCAGCAATGAACTCAAGAGCCATCTTGATGCGAGCGATTACGCGCTCTTTACCAACAAGCTCCATCACTGCATCAACAGAAGGAGACTGACCGCCGCCTGTTACTGCTACGCGAAGTGGCATACCGATTTTACCCATGCCGATCTCTAGCTCTTCACATACTGCTGCGATAACACCGTCTTTGATGTTTGCAGTCGTGAAATCTTCAAGCGCTTCAACCTTAGCAAGCGCAAGCTCTAGTGGGCCTTTAGCAACACCACGTAGGTGCTTCTTCGCTGCGCCAGCTTCAAACTCAGAGAAATCTTCGTAGAAGTAACGAGATTGCTCAGCAAGTTCGATAAGCGTGTTACAACGCTCGCCAACTAGCTTGATCACTTCAGTGATAGCTGGACCGTTTGTTGTATCGATCTTCTGTGCGTCTAGGTGCCATTGCAGGTATTTTGCAACGTACTCAGGCTCAGATGTCTTGATGTAGTGGTTGTTCAACCAAAGTAGCTTATCAGTGTTGAATGCAGAAGCAGACTTGCTGATAGCCTTCAGGCTGAAGAATTCAATCATCTCTTCTTGAGAGAAGATCTCTTGGTCACCGTGAGACCAGCCTAAACGAACTAGATAGTTGTTTAATGCATTTGGTAGGTAACCTTCATCGCGGTATTGCATTACAGAAACAGCACCGTGACGCTTAGAAAGTTTCGCACCGTCATCACCAAGAATCATTGCACAGTGAGCGAACGTTGGAACTGGCGCGCCTAGTGCTTCATAGATGTTGATTTGACGAGGTGTGTTGTTGATGTGGTCTTCACCACGAACAACGTGTGTGATACCCATATCCCAGTCATCCACTACAACTACGAAGTTGTAAGTTGGAGCGCCGTCTGTACGACGAATGATTAGGTCATCAAGTTGGCTGTTAGAAATTTCAATGCGACCACGGATTTGGTCATCAAATACTACGCTGCCTTCTTTAGGGTTACGGAAACGGATAACGCATGCATCACCTTCTTTTGCTGCTTCGTTTGCTGCAACAATTTTAGGGTGGTTAGCATCGTAACGAGCCATCTCTTTGTTTTCTTCTTGCTCTGCACGAATTTCATCAAGCAGTTCTTTAGACGCGTAGCATTTGAATGCTTTGTCTTCAGCAAGTAGCTTATCAACCATTTCGTTGTAACGGTCAAAACGCTTAGATTGGTAGTAAGGACCTTCGTCCCATTCCATACCCATCCATTGCATGCCTTCTAGAATTGCATCAACCGCTTCTTGAGAGTTACGCTCAAGGTCTGTGTCTTCGATACGTAGAACGAATTCACCGCCTTGGTTTTTAGCGAATAGCCAAGAGTAAAGTGCAGTACGTGCACCACCAACGTGAAGATAGCCAGTTGGGCTAGGAGCAAAACGAGTTTTAACCGTCATTTAAATACCTTGATTATGTAGGTGATTCTTTTAGTGCTCGCCATTACAAGGCCTGCAATAGTCAAACATCACTAAATTTTGGGCGCTATTTTATCACCACCGCTTAAATCTACAATCAGTAGTGAATGATTAATGCGCTGTTGTTGTACGAAAGCCGTTATTGAAAGGCCAATTACGCCCTTAAAGTCGTAAATAGATAGTCTTAGCAAGTAGATTATAGCCGCACATTCTTAATTTCCCTCTTCCATTCCAAACTGAAACCACCAGCTAGCACTCCACCAAGATCAAATTCTTGAATTTATGTTTGACCTTACCCTTACGGGAAGGTTTATGTTAGGCGTAGATGAGAATTGGAGTATCGATATGAACTACTACACAACGGCGCTCAACGGCCTAAATTGCATGGGTTGCGCGAAGAAAGTTCGCACACTGTTTAGCGATCTCGACAGCACGATGATTAATGACATATCGCCGACCTACATCGATATTTCGACTCCATTTAGTTACATTCAGCTCAACGAACAGTTAGCAACGCTTGGCTATTCTATGGGTAATCAGCTGCACCTTTCGCTATCCGGTCTGAGTTGCGGCAAGTGTGTGAGCAAACTGACTAAAGCGCTTGAACAAACTGAGCAAGCCTTAAACCTAGAAGTCAGCAAACAGGAATTATCACTGGTTACTCTGCTTTCTGAGTCTGAGGTGATTAAGCTGGTCGAAAGCCTGGGTTACCACGCAGCTCCCTACTCAGAAACGAATGACCTTTCATCGAGTTCAGATTTAGAAGACGAACAAGCAGATAAAAAGAGTGAAGATAAAACCGCAGCTAGCCAATATACCTATCACCTTGTTCTTGAGGGGATGACTTGTGCGAGTTGTGTCTCTTCGGTAGAGAAAGCACTGAAAAAGAATGAGTTTGTCGACCAAGCTCAGATCAACCTTGCCGAACAAACTGCCTTGGTTTTCACCTCCAAAACACGTGATCTCATTGAAAACAAGCTCATCGAATCAGTCAAAGCTGCGGGGTATGGCGCCGAGTTTGTTGATGATGCGGCAACACAACAACAAAAACAGCAAGAGCAACAACTTCGTACTCAACAAGCCTTCCTTAGAAACTCAGTAAGCGCGTTGGTAATCGGTGCACCGCTAATGGCATGGGGCGTGTTCGGCGGCAGCATGACCATTACTACATTTAACGACCAACTGGCTTGGGGATTCATTGGTGTGGTTTGTTTAGTGTTGTTAGCCACTTCTGGACGCAGCTTCTTCACCAATGCTTGGCAATCCTTGATGCATAAACGCGCGACCATGGACACGCTAGTAGCTTTGGGTACAGGCGCAGCATGGTTCTACTCAATGTTGGTTGTGCTCATTCCATCATGGTTCCCTGAAGCTTCTCGCCACGTCTACTTTGAGGCGAGCGCGATGATCATTGGCCTTATTTCTTTGGGTCACTACATCGAGGCCAAAGCCAAAGCTCGCACTACAAAATCGCTACAGGCACTGATTAATTTACAGCCTCAAAAAGCGATGGTTATCGTCGATGGCAAAGAGCAAACCATCGCCGTAGAGGCCATCCAAGTTGGCATGCAAGTTCGAGTAAAGCCGGGAGAAAAAGTCCCTGTCGATGGTGTCGTGGTTTCGGGTGAATCTTATATCGATGAATCGATGCTGACTGGTGAGCCGCTTCCCAACGTAAAATCAGTTAATGATGGCGTTTCTGCAGGTACCATTAATGGTGACGGCAGCTTAATTATTGAAGCGACAGGAATTGGCTCAAGCACTATGTTGGCTCGCATTATCCAGATGGTTCGCCAAGCACAAAGCAGTAAACCTGCAATTGCCAAGCTTGCCGACTCTATCTCTGCTGTTTTCGTTCCTGTTGTAGTCGCGATCGCTGCCATTGCCGCCTTAGTTTGGTTTTTTGTTGGCCCACAACCAAGTGCAAGCTACATGCTTGTCGTATCGACGACCGTGCTGATCATCGCTTGCCCATGTGCATTAGGTCTCGCGACCCCACTCTCTATTACTGTCGGTGTCGGTAAAGCGGCTGAGTTTGGCGTTCTAATCAAAGACGCCGATGTATTGCAATCAGCTAGCAAAATCGATGCTGTTGTGTTTGATAAAACAGGCACATTGACCCAAGGAAAACCAACCGTTCAACAGGCCTTTTACCCTAATCTAACGGAACGGGAATTACTGGCTTACGCTTATTCAGTGGAAGTAGGATCTGAGCACCCACTCGCCAAAGCCGTTTGCCAATATGCAGAGAGCTTGGAAGTTTCAGTACTCCCACACAGCGAATTTGAAAACCGCCGCGGCCTTGGCGTACAAGCCAACATTAACGGAAAACACATCCAAGTCGGCTCTCTTAAATACCTAACCCAACTCGGTGTTGATACTCAAATAGGTAGTGACTTTATTGAACTTTGCCGCGCACAAGCATGGACGCCAATCTTCGTCGTCATCGACCAAAAACTGGAAGGCATATTAGGCATTTCAGACGCATTAAAAATAGATAGCAAACAAGCTATTGCTCAACTAAAATCCGCCGGAATTCACACTGTGCTATTAACGGGCGACAACGACTCTGTAGCTCAAGCGATAGGTAAAAACGTCGGTATCGACGAAGTGATTTCAGAAGTGCTTCCAGAGCAGAAAGCTCAACACATTGTTCAGCTGCAACAGCAATATAAGAGTGTTGCCATGGTCGGAGACGGTATTAACGACGCGCCTGCACTTGCTCAAGCAGATATAGGCATAGCAATGGGCAGTGGCAGTGATGTCGCGATTGAAAGTGCGCAAATGACGCTACTCAACTCGTCGCCACTGTCTGTCAGTAACGCGATTGAGCTTTCCCAAGCGACCGTGAGAAACATGAAGCAAAACCTGTTTGGTGCCTTTATCTATAATTCACTTGGTATTCCAATTGCGGCTGGTGTGCTCTACCCATTCTTTGGATTTTTACTTAGCCCTGTCGTTGCAGGCGCTGCGATGGCGATGTCATCAATCACCGTAGTCAGCAATGCCAACAGATTAAGACTGTTCAAACCCACTCATTCTAATATCAACAAAAACCATATTCATGAGGTTAACCATGATTCGTAAAATTATGACTCTTACTGCACTCGCTGCAATTTCAGGACAGGCTTTGGCTACTGATGTGCTAAACCATAAATCTCCATATTGCGGCTGCTGCACTGAATGGACAGAACATATGCGAGATGCTGGGTTCGATGTTACTGAGAAGCTCCACGATGATATGAACCCAATCAAGCAGAAGTTAGGGGTAACACAGGAGTTAGCCTCTTGCCACACTGCAGAGATCGACGGTTACGTATTTGAAGGACACATTCCAGCAGATGACATTAAAGCCTTTCTAGAAAACCCACCACGTAATGCGATTGGTTTAGCGGTTCCGGGTATGCCAATGGGTTCGCCAGGCATGGAGTATGGCGATAAGAAAGACGAGTATTCTGTGTATGCGTTTAATGAAAAAGGTCAGGTGTTTGAATACCGTCACTACAACGGAAAATAGAACCTAAACAGACCAACACACAGCAATAAAAAGAAGTCATAAAAATAGAGCCTAGCATTCAGTAAACCCAAGACTGTGGTTTACTTGCTAGGCTCTTTGCTTTTGGACAGTAAAGCAAATCTTGTCGCGGCACCAACCGGGCTGTTAGTACCGCTATGTTCCCCTCGCTAATTAGCTAGCAAGCTATTTAGCAAAAAGCTATTTAGCGAAGAAGCTCACTCGGCTAATAATCTAATAGACTAAGCAACCAAGCGAATCAGCTTAGAAGCCGTAAGAAGCACCGAATACGAATGCGTTGTTCTGCTTAGAATCGCCGTTTGCGAAATCTACACCGTTAGCTTGGCTACGGAATTCAAAGTAAGGTTGAACACCTTGACGAGTCCATGTTGCACGTAACTCGTGGTCCATCGCTTCAGCATCAATCATGTATACGTTGTTGTAGCTAAGCGCTAGGTCAGCATTCACTGTGTAAGCAATGCGGTTATCCATGCGGTAGTCTGTGTCAGCATTAGCTGAAGTATCATCGATGTGTGCACGAGTACGGTTACTAATAGAGATGCCGTTGTCGAAGTTGTAACCGATCTTAACTAGTGGACGGAACTGAATGCTTTCACCCGCAGAGAATAGATGTTGGTAACCCGCAGCAACCCATAGGTTGTCAGTGATGTTGAAAGATTGCTCACCACCTACAGTGATGCCTGGAGTAGTATTACCTGCACCGCCATTTTCAGATTCAAGTTTGCCCAGTTGGATACCATCAAACTCAGAATAAACCGTGAAACCGCCTAGAGTGTTATCAAACGTGTGACCAGCTTCTAGCGTAGAAGTCATGTCAGAACCGTGGATACGGCCATCGTCATGAATTTGGATGTTACCCGTTACGTAAGAAGAACCAGCAAAAGCACTAGAAGCGAAAGCAAGAGAAAGAGCACTTAGAGCGATAATTTTTTTCATAGTAAACTGCCTTAGTTTAATTTTTTCAGCGGCACATCTTCGGTACATCATTCACCTTCACCGCTTGAGTAGTTGGTAGCCTCCCTGGCATGAAATCTATGTTGCTCGAATTAATTCGCGTTTAAAAATAAAAGGGACAGCAGAGTGATCCCTCTCACTATCAAAAAAAGACAAGTTATTTAAAACCTTAAAATCAACAACTTAAAAACATAAAAATTGATAAAAAACTTAAGATGGAAAAATATACAGATCGGGATCACGTTATTTCACGAAGAAAAATTAAATCTAGATAGTTGAATCACATCTGATTTAGAGTTTTTTACAGGGGGCTTTTTTTTTGAAGAGAATAATGAGAAGCGCGTCACTTTTGGGATTAAAGTCACCTTATGTGCATTGTTGATGATATGACCAAAGGCGATTTCTATATGTTTCAGTTTTGGATATGCACCTAATTCGCAGTAAACAAAAAGAGCTCCCGTTTTATCTTGAATAAGATAAAGGTCAGGAGCTCTTCTACTAATAGTGCTTATCGATTATTTAACTGAGGTCACTCGACTTACTTTCTCACCACTTTCTGAAATAGAGCGGATGTAAGTCTCACCAGAAACTGATGGACGTTGTTGCTCATCGTATGTTAGCCAGTTTTCGCCATCAGCAGAGTATTGCAGCTCTACACCTGGGAATTGAACGTTCATCGCTAGCTTACCGTCAACAACCTTCGCACCTGGAACTGGTAGTCGGTAATCAATACCCGCTTTTTCTAGCTTAGCTAGCTCACGTTGACCAAGAATATTCGCGAAGCGATTAAAGTCGCTGTTCAACGCTTGCTTATTCACTAAGTTAGTTTCTTGAGAGTATTCAACACCAACCTTGTAGTCGTTTTCCCAATCTGCTCGGTGCCATGCGCGCTCTGCTGCTGCCAATACGCGAGGGAACACCATGTATTCATATTGCTCGTCAGTACGTACTGTTTCTGACCAAAGTTGAGCTGACAGACCGTAGAAAGGTTTCGCTTCAACCTCACCTTTACCAGTAAAACCATTGCCATCACGGTCTAATGATGTTTCTGCGTTTTGTGGCATGTTTTCTGGTGCGAAGCCAAACATCTTACGAGTATCGGTTGCACGTGTTGCCCAGTAGTAACCACGCTCAGCTGCATCAACTTCGTATGGCATATCCATGTATACGTAGTCTGGGTTAGAGACAATCACGTCATACCCTTTTGCTGACCAATCGTATACTGATGAAGTTCCGCCCCAGTAAAGAACGTCCCAGAAGTTCACGCGTGTACTTTCGGTCGCAAATGCTTCCTCGCCTTCGCTGTATTTCAGACCATCTTGCCATGCTTGGAAGTGGGGAATACCCTTCTCAGCAACAATCTTAGAAACCTGTTCTGCGAAGTGGCTTGGTAGATGACCGAAATCGCTTACAGTACCATCAGCGATCAATGACTGACATTGTGGTGATTGTTGGAACGGCTTATCTTGCTTAGACAAATCGATGTTGCCTTTCCAAGCCACTTTATCTTCTGCATTAATATCTTGTAAGCCTGCGCCTAACTTGATGTTTTTCGCTTCATCGCCGCCGAAGTGCCAAGTCGTTAGCGGTACGCCCGCTTCTTGGTGCATTGCCGCCACTTCAGAGATTACTTTATCGACGAAGTGAGTTGATGACTCCATACATGGGTTAATGAAGCTTTGCTTATCGTAGAACTGAACCGTGGTTACATTCGATGTATCTTGCGGATCCATCAAGCGGTATTCGTTCGCTTCTGCTTCTTTGCCTTCCGCCATGAGACGAGTGTAACGCGCTTCCATTGATACCACAGCTGAACGAGCGTGTGCTGGCATATCAATTTCAGGGATAACTTCGATGCTGCGCGCTTTAGCGTAGCTTAGGATCTCGACGTAATCCGCTTTACTAAAGAAACCAGAGCCAAAGTTGTCTGTTGTTGGACCAGAACCTAGCTGAGGCAGTAAGCAGCTTTGTTCATCCAAATCAAAACAACGATTAGACCCTACATCCGTTAGCTCTGGTAAACCTGGAATTTCTAAACGCCAACCTTCATCATCCGTTAGGTGAAGGTGCAGTTTATTCATCTTGTATGCCGCCATTTGATCTAGCGTTGCTAGGATGGCATCTTTTGAGTGGAAGTTTCGAGCAACGTCCACCATCACACCACGATAATCAAAGCGCGGCGCATCTTTAATTGACAGTTGTGGTAATGATTCAGCGTTCTGACTATCTATTAGGCCAAAAATAGACTGAACTGCGTAGAAAGCACCCGTTTTATCAAACGCTTTAATTGCAATCCCCTCTTCCGAGATGCTTAGTTCATAAGCGCCAGATTTCGCTAAATCACCCGTAAACTGAGTAGGAACAACAGCGACACTCACAGGTAGGTCGCCACTCACATCTACGTTTACCACATCTGCACGTTCTTCAATTGCTGCGAATTGCTCAGCGTCGAATGCGTCTTTAGGTAGGGCAATACCACCAGCAATGCTAACTGAACCTTCACCGGCTTCTACCGACATTGGCGTTGGTAGTAAAGTAGTTGATACGTCTTGCGTTGCTAGATCAGCATTCTTTTCAAAACGCGTCACCGCTGTCGCCATTACGTTATTATCATCAGGCGTACGCTTAAGGTTATTACCCTTTAGACCAGTTACGAACGATGCAACATCTTCTGTATTCAATGATGCAATCATCTTAGGTTCTGCGTTTGGCGCCGTCACGAATGCACCTGGCATAAAGTCAGTTTCAAACAGTTGCCAGTATTCACTCGTTAACGGAAGAACCACTTCTTCACCAGCCGCAAAGCCGTCAAATTTTTCAGTAGGTTCTAGCTTGTGAAGGTCACCAGTAACGCGAGTGATCTTAAATTGCTCATTATCAACATCTAAAATAAGACGAATACTGTGGAAGTAGATGCTCCAATCTTTAGAGTCAATCGCTTCACCGTCATTGGTTAGCGTCATGTTCACTTTATTACATGACGCCCATTCAGCACCTAGGTCCTGACAAGCCAAGCCTTCATTCGCACCATGATTAGTTAGAATTTCGTACTGAACATCAAGATTATCAGCCAGTGCATTCACTACTTTTTGTTCTGGTGCTTGCGTTACTGCACAACCTGTTAGGCCAGCCAATACCGCTACAGATAGTAAGTTTCTCTTCAACATCGTATTCACCCATAAATTAAAAATTGAGTAAGAAGCAAAATGGAGCGCTTCGAAAGTTAGATAAACTATATGGGCTTATTTTTTACCGTGAATTAAATCGAGCTAATAAAGTGATCGGCTTCAAATCTCAAAAATTTTTATAAATTTAATTTAAATAAAATCATCAAGTTACAAGCAACGGCACTTCCGTCATTTTAATTTTGACGTAAAATTTGAGAAATGAATCACAATCTTTTTTACCGATTTCATAAAATCGTGTCATTGGTAGTCAGAAAGGATTTAGAGTTTCAGCGTATTATTATACTTTTCGTACAAACAACGTGACATTGTTCTCAAAAAAAACCGTTAAAAAACACCGTCAAAATCGATTTTAACGAGTTTAATACTTCCTTAAGGAGCTCCCTTTGCGTCCACTCTGGTACATGGTTTTATTCGTTCTCGCTTTTTCAGCTAGGCAAGCGGTCGCCGAGCCCCTTTATTGGCAAGCACAAAAGGATGATCTGACACTCACTATCTTAGGTTCAGTGCACGTTGGAGACGAGAGTATGTACCCCCTTCCTTCGGCGATCACCGACGCGCTAAAAAACAGTGATGGCTTAATTATCGAAACGGATATCAGAAAGTCTGATGGCGTTTTATATCCCCGCAACAAACTAACGACTGCCGATGTACTCAATACAGAACAGCTGCAATTATTAACCGACATATCAAAATCATTGGGCATGCCGACGCAACAGCTGCTTAGTTCACCGCCTTGGGCAACTTCTCTCTCCATACAAATGCAGCAGTTAAAAAACCTTGGTTATGGCTCCGCCAGCGGCGTTGATGCGACGCTAGCGAACAAAGCGACTACCCAAGATGTTCCGGTTATCAGTTTGGAGCCTCTGCAATTCCAAATAGACCTGATGACAAAACAAAAGGACGACGGTAAGGAATGGTTAGTCAGTAGCCTAGAAGAATTTGACCAAACGGACCGTGTTGTACATTGCCTCATTGAAAGCTGGAAAGCGGGTGATTTAGCGAAGCTGGAAGCCTTCTCAGAACTGTCAGAGATGTCGCCTGAACTTGAGAAAGCATTCTTAACCGATCGCAACATAGACTGGGCAAACAAACTATCCTCCAATGATTGGAAGCTTAAGACTAAAGGGAACTACATGATAGTAGTTGGTACCTTGCACCTAATTGGAGAAGGTAACCTTATACAGTTATTAGAAAAGAAAGGCTTCAGTGTCATTCAGCAATCACAAAGCCAATCAGCCCAATGTCAATTTGAGACTAGCTAAAAAAGCTAACGATGCTCAACCTCATTTTGTTTTCGTTATAAAAGCATTTCCTTAATAACAGAATCTTTACATTTAATAGCACCATTGCAGTGCTATTATCTTTCGCTCTTTTTACCTATGGCGTTGTTCTAATGAAACCAGTACTTTTTGCTTTCCCTTTAGCCCTCACGATGCTGATGCCCTCAATAGCCTCAGCCAAAGAAACATGCACCATCGAACAGTTTCAGGCGATAGACATACAACCGGATACCAAAGGCGGTGTATTAGATAAAGAAAGCGGACAGTTTTTGATTACAGAGAAACCACCGATGCGCTGCGCCAATATTACGTTCACAACATCTACAACACGAAACCGTATCGCAAGCCAAATGAACAACAATTTTGAAGCAAACTTTTACGACAACCAAACGGGAAGCTCTCACTCGGTGACGTTTGATGAAGATGAAATAAAGGCAGGTTACATTCGAATAGGCCCGAATAAGCCAGCGGAAGCGTATGTTTGTTTTGTTACCTCGGAAACACCGATAAAAGATATTACGTGTGATGTGAATTGATCATTGAGTTGCTTGAAGAAAAAAACAGGGCTAAGGGAAAGGTCCGTTTTCCGCATAGCCCTATTTTGCTGCTTACTCGGTAGCTTAAAGTATGTCTGTACTCGCTTCGGAATAACGTGCGATAATCGGATTTTCTAATGCATTCGGATCGCCCGGCGACCACATTCCACGCTTCATTCCTTTCACAATCAAATGAATCACCGCGGCATCAATAGCAGACATCACAGCAATATTGACCGGTTCATTTTGGCTATAGCCCATTTCAACTTCCAACAGTTCTTTGTAATCAACAAATCGAAATGCGCCGAACCCAATCTCGTGTGAAGAGATAGTTTTAGTGGTGGTGACACTCAATAGAACTTGCCCGGTTCTAACGTCAACCGCTCTTAAATTCACAGTGACTTGATCCGTTCTATATTGTCCAGAACCACCGATCCCAAGATACTTAGCACCCGCACCGCCTGTCACGATATTCGAGTCATAAGCCACAATCCCGCCTTCGATGACGATGTTAGCGGAACTCAAAGACGACAAGTCTGCCCCATGATTATTTACGACCTTATCTTTTTTCTGAGCCGCTCGAATGATCTTACGTTCAGTCAATAAGTTTTGGAGCCCTTCACGCTCCAGAGGTACAAACCACTGAGAGTCGATAAGTGCTGTCGTCAATAAAGACGTCCCACCCTGTGGCACTGCTGTGGAAAAGTTACTGTTTGGCTGAGGCTTGTATTGGCCTGTTTGATCTCTAAAGTCATAAACTGAGACCAATATTTTGCCGCGAGGCTGAGGTAATGAGATGAGATCGGTATAAGTCGATCCTCTCGGCATCAGTTTTGGCGTTTCAGAAGTCTCTGGAATTTGCATAGAGTAAGTGCACCCTCCCAACACAAAGGTCAAGAAGACGATAATGATCGATTTCATAACACAATCCTTGTGATTAGAGGTCTGGGTTTAGTCCCGAAACACTGATTTCTGTTGATTCCCCTGTCGCTTTATCGACGATTTGAACGAGTAAGGTCCCGGAGTCGTCAACAATATTGAGGAAAAAGTCATCTGTTTCTAACTGCCCTGTATTTCCATTACCCACGTCAGCAAGCAATTGGCTAATTAAACGGGACTCTAAACTCGAAGCTAGGCGATCTAACGCAGACTCTTGTTCATCAAAAATATCCCTAGCATTAGGGTCTTCAAAATCATTGATGGCATTAGCGTGATTAAAAAGGTGAGAGCTGTTTAAAGCATTTCCGCCAAAACTTGGGTTTACGGGCGTGTAAACTAACTCGCTCGAGTAAACCGAAGGCGAAGCGAGCAACACAATAAGCACAGCCTTTCTGAAACATATCGACATCCTTGGCTCCTTAAAATTCATCATGGTCTAGATCGTAAGTGTCCTGAAAGATCCGTTCCGCTTGCCATCGGATGATGTAATTCCCAACCACTCGTGTTGCATCGGCAGCGCGTTCTTTCGCTTGTCTACGACCAGGGGACAACGCCGTACGGAAGATCGGTTTTCTAGAGTGTTGAACCTCTATGATGCTTCCTGATAACGCCGTTGGCCTTTCTTTTACCGTCAAATTTTCCTTAAGGTCGGGATAACTATCATTGAGCGATTGCGAGAAGAAAAAATAGAAATCCTCTCCCAACCGCGTAATGGTTCTGTCCACAATGATTCCATCGACTTCACTGAAGTCATTGAATTTTTCCTTAAGATTATTTGTCGAGTCCTCAAGTTTTTGTCCATTTTCTAAAGGAGCAGCATTTTCAAGACCATGACTCTTTTCTTCTGCATGAAGAGCAAAGGAAAGCGGCTTTGTTGCGTAATT
>NZ_JBFRPJ010000093.1:0-48434 GCF_041471945.1 Vibrio sp. 10N.261.51.A4 | reverse complement strand
CTGATCAGTTAATTTTCCGGGTTGGTATAATATACGCCATTAGCAAAGCCGCGGATTCTCCTACTTACCAAAACAGCGCGTGTTGGGAGTCTAAACCTCCAACCTTTCCATATACTAAGCCTCAGCAGAAATACTGGGGCTTTTTTGTATCTGCTGCTTCTACGAAGTAATGTTGGGTGTAGTGGTCAACTGATATTGGCCACGTTCCTAGAGTTTAACCAGAACAATCGTTCTGATTCATTGGGAGTCAAACCACCGTTGTATTGGTGCGGGCGGAGTTGGCAATAATACCCAATAATGTATCGAGTAATTTCTTGTTGTGCCTCTGCAAAGCTCCGATAACCTACTGTAGGTATCCATTCCGTCTTCAAGCTTCTAAAGAAGCGTTCCATTGGTGCATTATCCCAGCAATTTCCTCGTCGAGATAAGCTTTGCTTGATCTGAAAGCGCCACAGTAATTGCCGATAACTTCGGCTTGTATAATGACTGCCTTGATCACTGTGAAACATGACGCCCTGTGGTTTACCACGAGACTCATAAGCCATGGCAAGAGCCTTACGAGTTAATCGACTATCGGGCGATAATGACATTGCCCAACCAATCGTTTTTCTAGCGAACAGGTCTAAAACTACGGCTAAGTACATCCAACGATAGCCAGTCCAAACATAAGTAACGTCACCAACCCAAACTCTGTTTGGCTCCGTAACTACAAACTGGCGGCCTAAGAGGTTTGGGATCTCAATATGTTCTTGTGATGCTTTACGATACCTGTGTTTTGGCACTTGGCAGCTCACTAGACCAAGGGCTTTCATGAACTTCGTTGCTCTGTAGCGACTCAGGTTAGTTCCCTGACTCGTTATTATGTCAGCAATGGTTCTCGCTCCCGCAGAACCGTTGCTTGCGGCATGTGCCTCGCTAACTAAACTACGGAGCTTTGCTGTTTCGGCATCAATTTCTACTGGACGTTTTCGCCAGTAGTTATAACTGCTTCGATGAACATTGAACACTTCACATAATATTTTCACGCTGTGGCTCTGCTTGAGTTTCTTGATTATCAAGAATTGTTCAGTGAGTCCGACATCAACAGAGCCGTGGCTTTTTTTAATATTTCATTATGCTCTTCAAGGCGAGCTAACTTCTTTTTTAATTCACGTATTTCAATTTGCTCAGGCGTCATCGGCGATGCTTTAGGTGCTTTCCCCTGACGTTCCTCTTTTAGTTGGCGAACCCACTTATCCATCGTGGACTTCCCAACATTCATAGCTTGAGCAGCCTCTGTCACAGAGTGGTTCTGATCTAGAACCAGTTGTGCCGCTTCTAATTTGAATTCAGCGCTAAATAGTCTTCTTGTACGTTTTGTCATAGTGTCACCTGTTAACTTATGAGGTGATGATATCACCTCTAACTAAGTGACCAAATTCAGCGTACCACTACAGGGATAACTAGGCGCTCCTAGCTCACCTGCGTGCTCGAATCTCCGGAGTGCCTACTCATTCCAGCCTTGCCATATTTAAGACTCTAGTCTGCACGTCTCGGCAGAAATGCTAGCGCTTTTTATTCCTGTCATTTTTACAAGTATCACTTGAAGTACCATGTGTTCCTTTAGCTATCTCTATCGAACACTGATTTAGTGCAGCCTTGCTGTATTTAATGACTTAGTTCAAAGCTAAAGCTTTCTGTTCACCACTCATCTAGCTCCGTAGTCCTGTTAATAACTAACGCTATTCTAGCGAGACGTTGAGTCCCGTTATTTTTGTTTCCAGGTGAAAGGTGAAGCCTTTCGATTGAAGCTTATATAACTTGAGAGTGGGTTATTGGGTAGACTAGCGAGTGGGCAGAAGAACTAATTCTCTGTATGACTTAAGCTCCTTAAAGAGTTCTGTCCACCCACATTAAGGCTTTCGATTACTCAAATATTAGCGGTATCAAATATCGATATGAGCTCTATGTTCCACGCATCCCTTTCAACGATAACTTCAGTGAGGGAATTGGCGAGTTTGACTTTCATTAGGTATAAAAAGGCCACCTAAAGTAGGCGGCCTTGGTTGATCTATTTAGATATTAATCTAGCTCTTTCTCTGCTTGTTTTGCTTTCTCTATCATAGGAGTGATTGTTGAGCCTTGAACTAGAATAGAGAACACAACAACGGCGTATGTCATGACAAGGATTATCTCTTTTACATCTATTGCTTTGTCTTCAATTACCCAGATACCTGAAGGGATCGAAAGTGCCATGGCTAATGCTAAGCCACCGCGTAAGCCACCCCAAGTTAGAATCTTAATCGACCACGGGTTGTAAGTTCTAAAGCGTTTAAATCCGATGTAAGACAAGAAAACACTCAAGTAACGTGCACTCAATACTAGAGGGACTGCGAACGCCATTAAGATCCAGTCTTCTTGGTGGAATTTGAATAACAGCATCGACATACCAATTAGTAGGAATAATACGCCGTTTAAGAATTCATCTATCAACTCCCAGAAATGATCTAGGTGATCTTCACTCTCTTTCGAGAATCCGATAAAGCGAGTCCAGTTACCAATCATGATACCTGATACCACCATCGCTAATGGGCCTGATACATGTAGAACTTCAGCAAACGCATAACCAGCAGTTGGGATGCCGATGGTTAATAGCAACTCCATCGAGTGGTCATCGGTATTGCTGATTAGGTAGTGGAATACAAGACCTAAAACAAAACCGTAGACGATGCCGCCAATTGCCTCTTGAACGAATAGCATGGTCACACTACCGACGGTTGGCGCTTCTGTGCCGAATGCGATAGTAAATAGGGTTACGAAGATAACTAAGCCAAAACCATCGTTGAATAGAGACTCTCCCTCGATTTGAGTAGAGATTCTTCTGGGAGCGTCGAGTTTCTTTACTATTGCTAGCACGGCGATGGGATCGGTTGGAGAGATTAGCGAGCCAAAGAGTAGGCAGTAAATCAGATCAAATTGAATACCGATGAACTGGCAAAACCCGTACAGCACAAAACCGATAAAGAATGTTGAAAACAGCGTAGCACCTAACGCGAGTACTGTTATTTCCCATTTCTGGTCTTTTAGGTTTGGTAATTTGATTCCCAAACCGCCTGCAAATAGTAAGAATCCTAATATCCCTTTTAGAAGGAAATCTTCAAAATTGATACTGGCAACGGTCTCTGAGGCAATGTCTGCCAATTGGAACCAATTATTTTGTCCCGCAATGATAATCAATAGAGATAACATCATTGAGCCAGCTGTGATGGCGATGGTTGTCTGCATTTTACCAATTTTTGTATTCACGAAAGCAATAAGCATGGCTGCAGCGGACAAGAAGCATAAGGTGTAATAGACCGACATTGGGATTCCAACATGTAACAAAGTATGAATATGAATTTTCGTTGTCTCATGCTCAAATAGCAAACATTTTTTTGTCATGACTCAGTAATCAATTTCCTTTTTTAGACGTCTAGACTCCTTTTTAATGTGTGATAGGATGGAGGGATAATTAAAGGAATGAGGTTGTACCGTGGGAAGTAATGTAAGGCAAAAGATTGACGCTCTGTTGAAGCAACGAATTTTACTGATTGATGGTGGCATGGGCACCATGATTCAGGATTATAAATTGGAAGAGCAAGACTATCGTGGTGAACGCTTTGCTGATTGGCACAGTGACTTGAAGGGCAACAATGACCTTTTAGTTCTTACACAGCCTAAGCTTATCAAAGATATCCATATGGAGTATTTGGAAGCTGGGGCTGACATCCTCGAAACCAATACCTTTAACGCTACAACCATCGCTATGGCCGACTATGATATGGAAAGCCTTAGTGAAGAGATTAACTTTGCTGCTGCCAAGCTTGCTCGTGAAGCAGCTGATGAATGGACCGCAAAGACCCCAGATAAACCTCGCTTCGTAGCGGGTGTATTAGGCCCTACCAACCGAACTTGTTCTATATCCCCTGATGTAAACGATCCAGGTTACCGTAATGTTAGCTTTGACGAACTGGTTGAAGCTTATTCTGAATCGACTCGCGCGCTCATTAAGGGCGGTTCAGATTTAATTCTTATTGAAACTATCTTTGATACGTTAAACGCGAAAGCGTGTGCTTTTGCGGTTGAATCTGTTTTCGAAGAAGTAGGTATCAGTCTGCCAGTGATGATTTCCGGTACCATCACTGATGCATCAGGTCGTACCCTTTCAGGACAGACGACAGAAGCATTCTACAACGCCCTTCGTCATGTAAAACCAATCTCATTTGGATTGAACTGTGCATTGGGCCCTGATGAACTGCGTGAGTATGTCGGTGAGATGTCTCGTATCTCAGAGTGCAATGTTTCTGCTCACCCTAATGCGGGTTTGCCTAATGCATTTGGCGAGTATGACCTTTCTCCTGAGGATATGGCTGAACATGTTAAAGAGTGGGCTGAAAGTGGCTTCTTGAACCTAATTGGTGGGTGTTGTGGTACTACTCCAGAGCATATCCGTGAAATGGCTGAGGCCGTTGAAGGTGTAACGCCGCGTCAATTGCCAGACTTACCAGTTTCTTGTCGTCTTTCGGGACTAGAGCCACTGACGATAGCTAAAGAATCTTTGTTCGTGAATGTAGGTGAGCGGACCAATGTTACCGGCTCTGCACGCTTTAAGCGCCTTATCAAAGAAGAGCTCTACGACGAAGCCTTGAGTGTAGCTCGAGAGCAAGTCGAGAATGGTGCTCAAATTATCGATATCAACATGGATGAAGGGATGCTAGACGCCGAGGCGTGTATGGTTAAATTCCTGAATCTATGTGCTTCAGAACCTGAAATCTCGAAAGTACCTGTTATGGTCGATTCTTCTAAGTGGGAAGTTATCGAAGCTGGCCTAAAGTGTATTCAAGGCAAAGGCATCGTTAACTCAATCTCTCTAAAAGAAGGCAAAGAGAAGTTTGTTGAGCAAGCCAAATTAGTTCGTCGTTATGGTGCTGCTGTCATCGTGATGGCGTTTGATGAAGTCGGGCAGGCTGATACTCGAGAGCGTAAAGTCGAAATCTGTACCAATGCCTACAACATTCTTGTTGATGAAGTCGGTTTCCCACCAGAAGATATTATTTTTGACCCGAATATTTTCGCAGTGGCTACTGGTATCGATGAGCATAATAACTATGCGGTTGATTTCATTGAAGCAGTAGGAGACATCAAACGCGATCTCCCGCATGCGATGATCTCTGGCGGTGTGTCGAATGTTTCATTCTCATTCCGTGGTAATAACTACGTCCGTGAGGCTATTCACGCGGTATTCCTATATCACTGTTTTAAAAACGGTATGGATATGGGCATTGTAAACGCTGGTCAGTTGGAAATTTACGATAATGTTCCAGAAGATCTGCGTGATGCTGTTGAAGATGTGGTACTAAACCGTCGTGATGATTCGACTGAAAGATTGCTGGATATGGCGACCGAATACCTAGAGCGTGCTGTTGGTAAGGTTGAAGATAAATCTGCATTAGAGTGGCGAACTTGGCCTGTAGAGAAGCGTTTGGAGCACTCTTTGGTAAAAGGTATCACCGACTTTATTGTTGAAGATACCGAAGAAGCTCGTGTTAATGCCTCTCGTCCTATTGAAGTGATTGAAGGTCCTCTAATGGACGGAATGAACGTTGTTGGTGACCTGTTTGGTGAAGGTAAGATGTTCTTACCACAGGTTGTAAAGTCTGCGCGTGTGATGAAACAGGCGGTTGCCCATTTAGAACCATTCATTAATGCATCCAAAGAAGTGGGCGCAACTAACGGTAAGATTTTGTTAGCGACCGTTAAAGGTGACGTTCACGATATCGGTAAAAATATCGTTGGTGTGGTTTTACAGTGTAATAACTACGAAATTATCGACTTAGGTGTGATGGTTTCTTGCGAGAAGATTCTCAAGGTAGCGAAAGAAGAGAATGTCGACATTATTGGCCTGTCTGGGCTGATTACACCGTCTCTTGATGAAATGGTACATGTTGCTAAAGAAATGGAGAGACAGGGTTTCAAGCTGCCTCTTCTGATTGGCGGTGCAACCACATCTAAAGCTCACACAGCAGTTAAGATTGAGCAGAATTATTCAGAACCTGTTGTATACGTAAATAATGCCTCGCGTGCAGTGGGTGTTTGTACTTCACTACTTTCTGATGAATTGAAACCCGCTTTCGTTGAGAAGCTGGATATCGATTACGATCGCGTTCGAGATCAGCACAATCGTAAGAAGCCTCGTACCAAGCCTGTCACGCTTGAAAGAGCTCGTGCCAATAAAGTTGCTATCGATTGGGATGCGTATACGCCACCGGCACCCGCTAAGCCGGGAGTTCACATCTTCAATGATTTTGATGTGGCAACTTTGCGTCAGTACATCGATTGGACTCCATTCTTTATGACATGGTCATTGGTTGGTAAATACCCTGCAATCCTTGATCATGAAGAAGTGGGTGAAGAGGCAAAACGTTTATTCAAAGATGCTAATGATTTACTGGATCGCGTAGAGAAAGAGAAGCTGCTTGAAGCGCGTGGTATGTGTGCCATGTTCCCAGCGAACAGTGTTGGTGATGATATTGAGGTGTATACCGATGAATCTCGTACCGAAGTTCTAAAAGTTCTACACAATCTTCGTCAACAAACAGAGAAACCAAAAGGCTTTAACTACTGTTTGTCTGATTACATTGCGCCAAAAGAAAGCGGTAAAGCGGATTGGATTGGTGGCTTTGCGGTGACGGGTGGTATTGGTGAGCGAGAGCTGGCTGATGAATACAAAGCGAAAGGCGATGACTACAACGCGATTATGATTCAGGCGGTTGCTGACCGATTGGCTGAGGCGTTCGCGGAATATCTGCATAAAGAAGTGAGAAAGGATATTTGGGGTTACTCGCCAGATGAGAATTTGTCTAACGACGATTTGATTCGAGAGAAATACCAAGGTATTCGTCCAGCTCCAGGTTACCCTGCTTGCCCAGAGCATACAGAGAAAGGTACGTTGTGGGAGCTGATGGACGTTGAAAAGGCAATCGATATGTCATTAACGACAAGCTACGCGATGTGGCCTGGTGCCTCAGTGTCTGGTATGTATTTCTCACACCCTGATGCTAGATACTTTGCTATTGCACAGATTCAACAGGATCAAGTGGATAGCTATGCTGACCGCAAAGGTTGGGATATGTTAGAAGCCGAGAAGTGGTTAGGTCCTAACATTAACTAGTTTGAATCTATGATGAGCTTTGATTCGTAAAGTAAAAAGAGAAAGGGTTGCTAAATAGCAACCCTTTTTGTATTTGTGATTTATCTGTCGATGATAAACGGACTTTCTATTCAAATAATTCTTGGTGCAGTTTTTGAATCGCCAACTTAGAAACAGATTCATTTAGTAAGAAGCACAGGTTGTGTGGGCTTGCACCGTAACAAATCATGCGTAGGTTGAAGTCTTCAAGAGTGCCGAAGACCTGCTTCGCATAGCCTTTGCTTTCACTCATGTTGTTACCAATAAGAGCAACAAGGCATAGGTCGTGCTCAATATCCACGGAACACAACTCTTCAAGCTCAAGGCGAGCGGCTTCAGGTAACTCAGGAGCACCACCAGAGGTATCGGTTTGATCGAGTGTTAGTGAAACACTGATCTCTGAAGTGGTGATAAGATCGACCGAGATCTTATGTTTAGCAAGGATCTCGAATACCTTTGCCAAAAAGCCATAGGCATGGAACATATTAGCGCTACGTAGCGTAACCATGGTTTGGTTGCAGCGTAGGGCAAGCGCTCTAAATAGAGGAGAGCTCTCAACTTCTTGACGAATCCAAGTTCCACCGAGCTCTGGCGCTTTAGAAGAGCCGACAAATACCGGTATTTGGTGGCGTAGTGCAGGTACTAGAGTTGATGGGTGCAAGATCTTCGCACCAAAGTTTGCCATTTCCGATGCTTCACTGAAGCTGATCTCTGGGATAGGAGAAGCTTTAGGTGCAATACGAGGGTCTGTGGTGTAGATACCCGGAACATCCGTCCAGATTTCTAAACCAATCGCCTGTACAGATTCGGCAATCAATGCTGCTGAGTAATCACTGCCACCGCGGCCTAAAGTCGTGGTGTTACCTTCGCTATCAGCGCCGATAAAACCTTGGGTAACGACAACTTGTTGTTGGCAAAGTGGAATCAGTTTCTCTTGCGCTAGAGCGGCAATATCTTCTAGTTGAGGTTCGGCTTTACCAAAATCATCATTAGTACGCATCACATCTCTGATATCAAAGCGAACAGCAGGAGTGCCTCGTTCAGAGATGATCTGAGCCAAGATGTGTGTCGACATCAACTCGCCACATGCGACAAGGTGATCCGTCAGTTTAGTACTTGTTTGGAATGATGCGGCCTCTGCAGCGCTCGCAATGTCATCAAGAATGCTGTGGACTTCTTTTTCGATGCTGATTGGATCTGCGAGTTGGTCAAGAATTGCGTTGTGAATGTCCGCTAATTGCGCCATTAGTTCCTGACGACGAGCTTTGTCTTGAACACCATGTGCTAGTTCAACCAGCAAGTTAGTGACACCAGAGCATGCACTACTCACGACCAGTTTCGTGTTTGAGTTGTTTTCAATAATGGCAGCACAACGGCTCATTGCTTCAAAGTTGGCAACACTTGTTCCACCAAACTTAGCGACATTAAAAGAACCAGCTACATTAGATGCACTCACGATATATCTCCCACGACTTCCTAAAATAAAATTACGGTTGGGTAATCCAACGTCCGATGTTTTTCGAAGAGAGTTTTAGAGCAAAAAGAGAGGAATTATTAGAATAGTAACCTCAGAAGCTCTTCACCATATAGAAATGGCGACAGTTGACGGGATTCAGCCCGCTCAACCGATAATAAAGGTCCTGCATACTTTTATTATCTCGGCACTGCTCCCCATAAATGTTTTGTATTGGAAATGCGGTTCCACAAAACATCTGCCTGGGCAGTGCTCCTCTTCTGCTAGATAGCCGTTTCATTGAACGTTTTTGTGGTAACAATGTCAATCCGTAACTTGAGATAATTGAAAAATAATTTTAACAATTATGTGACAGTGGTTTGACCTCAATACTTATGGCTAATTGCTGAGGTAATCAATTTGCTTTAGGGTGGATTGTTCACAACATTAACGTAAGGGATGTACATGTCTAATTTACCACTCACTACTGCTATCGATAGCTTTTATCCACCACACCGAACGTTAATGGGACCGGGTCCTTCAGATATCTCACCTCAAGTGTTACAGGCTTTGAGCCGTCCAACCATAGGTCACTTAGATCCGCTGTTTATTGCGATGATGGATGAGCTTAAACAACTTCTTAAATACGCTTTTCAGACTGAAAACGAATTTACGATTGCCGTTTCTGCACCGGGCAGTGCAGGTATGGAGACCTGTTTTGTTAACTTGATTGAGCCTGGTGAAAAGGTGATTGTTTGTCGTAACGGTGTCTTCGGTGAGCGTATGCGAGAAAACGTGGTGCGTTGTGGTGGCGAAGCCATCCTTGTTGATGACGAATGGGGCAAGCCCGTTTCAGTTGAAAAGGTAGAACAAGCATTGGCAGAAAACCCCGATGCCGTTGCTGTTGCATTTGTGCATGCAGAGACATCAACCGGAGCGTTATCTGATGCTCAAGCTATCTCTGCTGTCGCTCGTCAGTTTGATGCGTTAACGATTGTTGATGCAGTGACATCATTAGGTGGTGTGCCATTGCTGGTTGATGAGTGGCAGCTTGATGCGGTTTATTCTGGCAGCCAAAAGTGTCTGTCTTGTGTGCCAGGGCTATCTCCAGTGACTTTCTCTCAGCGTGCGGTTGATAAAATGAAAGCCCGTAAAGCACCAGTGCAAAGCTGGTTTTTGGATCAAAGTTTAGTATTAGGTTACTGGAGTGGAGAAGGTAAGCGTAGCTACCACCATACCGCACCCGTGAACAGCCTTTATGCTCTGCATGAGTCGCTGGTTTTGTTGAAAAATGAAGGCTTAGATAATGCGTGGTCTCGTCATCATGCGATGCACCAAGAGCTTAAAGAAGGCGTAGAAGCTCTAGGGTTAAAGTTTGTGGTTGATGAAGAGAGCCGCCTGCCGCAGCTTAATGCACTTTATTTCCCAGAAGGAATTGATGAGGCTAAGATCAGAACGCAGCTTTTAGAAGAATATAATCTTGAAATCGGTGCTGGGCTTGGCTCTTTGGCTGGTAAGGCATGGCGTATCGGCCTAATGGGTTACGGTGCTCGTAAAGAGAATGTCGCGTTGTGCCTAAAAGCGCTAAAAGATGTTTTGAAGTAGCTGCATGAACTGAAATTAAAAAGAAAAGCGCACGAGAGATCGTGCGCTTTTTTGTATCTACCCCAAGCTCCTACTGCCTACTAAGTGAAGCTTGCGTTGCGAATTCTTAACATTATTCTGCAGACGAAACGTTATCTTCTGCTTGTGACACTTTCTTATACTGAACCTTTGAAAAGTCTCTGTTAGGGAATAAAAAGTTCGCTTCGCTACGAATTTGCTCTGCTTTACTTTCTTCTCCTAGGCCTTGATACGCCAGAATCAGATTGCTGTAGAAAGCCGGTCTTGGTTTGCTCTTAATGATCTCCAGTGACCAATCGATGTAAGGCTGTATAAGGCTCGGGTCGGCTTTGTAGAGGCCGATATTAAGGTAAGTGCTGTATATATCCCAATCGTAGCGATCTTTCCACACCACTGGGTTCGTTACCTGCTTAAGAATGTCCGGATTTTTCGGCTTAGACAGTTCAAACTTAGTCAGTACATAGTTGGTGTGCAGGGCGCTCAACATATAAAAACTGACCAAAATAGGGAGCACTAAGCTCAACACTCTAAATAGGGTCTTGCTGATGATACTGAACGACTGTTGATAATGTCGGGAAGAGCGCTGATCTACCCAGTAAATCAATATAATGAATGTTATCCAGTGAATCGCCGAGTGGTAAAAAGGATACTCAAGTTGGGAGTGCAACAGGATCGGGATAAATAACGCGAGCAGGGCTAGACGTGTTCCCTTTGCTGAACTTGTTATGCGTGACATCACCAATATTGCAGCAATCAAGATTCCGATGATTGGTACAATCCCCCCTTCAACTCCCCAAAACAGGAACTCATTGTGCGGGTGATCCATTGAAGGAAGACCTGGATGATAGTTCGAGTTGAGTTGATGTTGGCGAGCTGTATATAGCGTGTATTCAGACTCAAATTTCCCGTAACCATAACCTGTAAATGGCTTTTCGATCATCATATCTAAAGCTTGCGGGAACGTATAAGCGCGCGGGCTTTCTAGGTTCGCTTTCTTGCTAGCGAGGCTATCAGTCGCACTTAGGCTGATCACCGAAAAAGCGACGACGACACCGACGAGCACTGATGCGCACCATCCGTAGAAGCGTTTCTTGGTCGAGAACTTGTATAGATAGGGCAGAATGCAGATAAACCCAATGACAGCGGCCAACCATCCGGTACGTGATGCAATGATGATCAGCAAGGGCACGGTTAAGGTTGGAGTTAAATACAGTAGGAATGATTCGCTGATCTTATGGTTATATTTAGCCGGCTGCCTTGCTAAAAGGTAAGCGGACAGCACAAAACCAGTAGCAAGAAAGCTTGCCATTACATTCGGTTGTTGAAATATCCCATATGGTCGGTTTGCAGCAGTGTTGTAGCCAAATAGGTTGCCAGGTTCTAATAAGAAATATTGCACATAGCCAAATAGTGCTTGTATAACAACAGCAAGTACAATGAACCACAACATACGTTGCTTGTGTTTATTGCTGAACTTAAATTGCTGCAGCACCACAAATAAGGCAAAGCCCGCCCACAATCCAAGCAAGCGTCCTGACGCTCCTTGAGGTGCAGCATTGCTGTATAAAATGGGTAGCGTGAGTATGATGCAGCTAATCAACAAGCCAATTGTTAATTTGGAATACTTGAGTACTCGATTGGTCGCGAGTTGGTAAAAGCCAATCGCTAGCGTGAAGCTTAGCGCTAGCCAAGTGGTAGGGTTAAAGGATAGAGCAAGGCCCGAACCACCAGGATTCGGCATAAAAAAATGCATAGCTAACAAGAATACAACAGCTAAAGAAGCCAGAAATGCTTTGTTGAGTGGTAGCTGAGTGACCTGATTTTCTAGCTGAGTACCGCTAGTGTGTATTGTTGCCATAAATCCCTAACCTTATAAAAACAGAGCTTGTTCCTTCTGAAACAAGCTCTGTTACTTTAACATTTTTCTGTCTGCCCGCAGGGCGCTATTTTACACCTACTTCAAATTTAACATAGGCTTAAGGAAGCGAGCAGTGTGTGAACCTTCGACTAACGCCACATCTTCAGGTGTACCCTCTGCAACAATCTCACCACCACCTTGCCCACCTTCTGGGCCAAGGTCTAGGATCCAGTCTGCTGTTTTAACGACATCTAGGTTGTGCTCAATCACGACAACTGTATTACCGTGATCACGCAGTCTATGTAATACCGTCAGTAGCTGCTGGATATCGTGGAAATGAAGGCCTGTTGTTGGCTCATCGAGAATGTATAAGGTTTTTCCCGTGTCTCGTTTAGACAGTTCACGCGCTAATTTAACACGCTGAGCTTCACCACCAGATAAGGTTGTAGCTGCTTGCCCTAAGCGAATGTAAGAGAGGCCAACGTCCATTAAAGTTTGCAGTTTACGAGCGATAACAGGTACCGGGTTGAAGTATTCACGAGCATCTTCCACAGTCATCTCTAGAACTTCGTCAATGGTTTTACCTTTGTAGCGGACCTCTAGAGTCTCACGGTTATAGCGCTTACCTTTACACACATCACAAGGCACATACACATCGGGTAAGAAGTGCATCTCTACCTTGATTACGCCGTCTCCCTGACAAGCCTCACAACGACCACCACGAACGTTAAAGCTGAATCGACCTGGCTTGTAACCACGAGAACGTGATTCCTGAGTGCCCGCGAATAGTTCACGAATAGGGGTGAAAATCCCTGTGTAGGTCGCAGGGTTTGATCTTGGTGTACGACCGATAGGGCTTTGATCTATGTCGATTACCTTATCAAAATGTTCTAACCCTTTAATCTTTTTGTGCTTTGCTGGAACTGCAGTCGTGGCACCGTTTAATTGAGTGTGGGCGACTTTAAAGAAGGTATCGTTGATAAGCGTTGATTTACCCGAACCTGATACGCCCGTAATACAACTGAACAAGCCAACAGGAATTGTCGCGGTCACATTCTTTAGGTTGTTCCCCGTTGCGCCAACGATCTCGACGACCTTTTTCTTGTCGATAGGCGTTCTCTTTTCAGGCACTGCAATTTCTTTAGCACCGCTCAGGTATTGGCCTGTCAAAGAGTTCGGGTTTTCGATGATGTCTTGCATGGTACCTTCTGCCACCACGTGACCACCGTGCACCCCTGCTCCTGGACCGATATCGATAACATGGTCAGCACAACGAATTGCATCTTCGTCATGTTCCACAACAAGTACCGTATTACCTAAGTCTCTCAGGTGAATTAAGGTTTGCAATAGACGTTCATTATCGCGCTGGTGGAGACCAATTGATGGCTCATCAAGTACATACATAACGCCAACTAAACCGGCACCGATTTGGCTCGCCAAACGAATACGTTGCGCCTCACCACCAGACAGCGTTTCAGCACTGCGTGATAGGTTAAGGTAGTTCAAACCAACGTTGACTAAGAAATGCAGACGATCATTGATCTCTTTCATCACTTTATCTGCGATCTGCCCACGTTGACCGTCTAGCTTCAATTCTTGGAAAAATTGTAGTGCGTCAGCAATGCTAAGTTCAACGATTTCCGGAAGTGTTGTATCACCAATGAAAACATTACGAGCTTCTAATCTCAGGCGAGTGCCATCACAGCTAGAACACGACTTGGTTGAGATGTATTTGGCAAGGTCTTCACGCACCGCGCTAGATTCAGTATCACGGTAACGGCGCTCTAAGGTATTTAAAATGCCCTCGAATGGATGACGCTTAACTCGAATATCACCTCGGTCATTGATGTACTTGAATTCCACTTCAGTTCGACCTGATCCTTTTAGAATGATCTCTTGAGTCTTTTTCGGTAGAGAATTAAATGGCGCATACAGATCAAAACCATAATGTTCTGAAAGCGACGTTAGCATCTGGAAATAGTAGTAGTTCTTTTGATCCCAACCTTTTATCGCACCTTCAGCAATGCTTAGGTTCTCATCTAAAATCACTCGGCTTGGATCAAAATACTGTTGAACACCAAGACCATCACACGTACCACATGCTCCTGCCGGGTTATTAAATGAGAACAGGCGAGGCTCAAGCTCTTGCATGCTGTAACCACATTTAGGACAAGCGAAGTTAGCAGAGAATACGATCTCTTCTTGATCCGTTTCGTCCATCCAGCCGACGACAGCGATACCGCCAGAGAGCTCTAATGTGGTCTCGAATGACTCGGCTAAACGCTGTTGAAGATCAGGACGAACCTTGAATCTGTCTACCACAACTTCAATGGTGTGCTTCTTATGAAGTTCAAGTGCTGGTGGATCGGATAGATCACAGGTTTCACCATCAATTCGGGCTCGGATAAAGCCTTGCGCAGCTAAGTTTTCCAGTGTTTTAACATGCTCACCTTTGCGCTCTTTGACAATCGGTGCCATCAACATCATCTTTGAGCCTTCAGGCAGTTCTAAGACCTTATCGACCATTTGACTGATGGTTTGTGCTGCTAGAGGGATGTTGTGGTCTGGACAGCGAGGTTCGCCTACTCGCGCATACAATAATCTGAGGTAATCATAGACTTCGGTAATGGTACCGACGGTTGAGCGAGGGTTATGTGAAGTCGATTTTTGTTCTATTGAGATAGCTGGAGACAGACCTTCAATATGGTCGACATCAGGCTTTTCCATAAGAGATAGAAATTGACGAGCGTAAGCAGACAGAGATTCAACATAACGACGCTGACCTTCTGCGTAGAGTGTGTCAAACGCAAGTGACGACTTTCCTGAACCCGATAATCCGGTGATGACAGTCAGTTTGTCACGTGGAATGGTTAGGTTGACGTCTTTGAGGTTATGCGTACGAGCGCCTCTAATTTCTATTTTATCCATCTCAATAGACCATGTAATTTTAAGTGGCTAAAGTATTACATAGAGTGAGATTTGTGCAAAGTTTTACTGGATAAAAAAACAGTAAACAAAAAGGGCGACTCAAAGAGTCGCCCTTTCTAAAATCAGTAACGTTAGTGATTAACCAGTCGTTATGCTTCTTTCTTGGTCGAGTGTTTACCTAGCTCGATTTGCTGCTGGTCTTTCTTGTATAGGTTTTCGAAGCAGTAGTTTGTTGCTTCGATATAGCCTTCAACACTACCACAGTCAAAACGTTGGCCTTTAAATTTGTAAGCCAATACACAGCCTGCTTTTGCCTGTTTTAGCAATGCATCAGTGATCTGGATTTCGCCGCCTTTACCTGGTTCTGTCTGCTCGATTAATTCAAAGATATCTGGAGTCAGAATATAACGACCAATGATCGCTAGGTTGCTTGGTGCTGTACCTTGCTCTGGCTTCTCTACCATGTCATCAACTCGGAAAAGGTCATCTTTGATCATTTCGCCAGAGATAACACCGTACTTGTGAGTCTCTTCTTCTGGAACTTCTTGTACAGCAACAATAGAACAGCGGAACTGTTTGTATAGCGCAACCATCTGAGCTAGCACGCCTTGTTGCTCGTTCACACAAAGGTCATCAGCAAGTACTACTGCGAACGGTTCATCGCCTACAAGTTCGCGACCCGTTAAAATAGCATGGCCAAGGCCTTTCATCTCACGTTGACGAATGTAGGTGAAGTTTGCCGCTTCAATCGTTTCACGGATATTAACCAATAGGTCTTCTTTATTGGTGCCGCTAATCTGGTGCTCAAGCTCGTAGTTTTTATCAAAGTGATCCATGATCGAGTGCTTACCACGTCCAGTAACGATGCACATTCCATCCATACCAGCTTCGATAGCTTCCTCTACACCGTATTCAATCAGAGGCTTGTTTACTACAGGCATCATTTCTTTAGGCATTGACTTGGTTGCAGGTAAAAAACGTGTACCGTAGCCAGCTGCCGGGAAAAGGCACTTTTTGATCATGATAAGACCCTTTATCTATAATAATTATTGATTCAACCTGAGTGGTTGATATTTCTGAGGGCAACTCTAGCATAAGTTATGTCGAAAATTCAGCAACAATAGCCATGGTTTACTAGAGCTTCCCTCAAAATTATCGTCAGACTAAGAGGTGGGTCGATTATGCAAGCAGGTTCTGGTTTGCCCATGCTATCGCTTGAACTCTATTTTTTACCGCAAGCTTACGGAATATTTGATAGAGGTGAGATTTAACCGTGAACTCACTAATAAACAAGTCATCGGCGATTTGTGTGTTTGAAGACCCGGATTGAAGACAGCGAATCACCTGGATCTCACGAATGGTTAAATCAACATTGGTTGGTGTGGTGTTGGTATTGACCATATTGCGATAATAAAACAACAGTTGATTGGTTACCTTCCTTGGCAGCCAGTTATCGCCATCAATGACTTCTTGAAGACCACGAGCAATCTTGTCCTTTTGTTCAGTGTTGTAAAAGAGTCCTTTTAGTACCCCATAGGTAAGAAGCTCTGAGGTTGGAAGTTGCTGGGGGACATTGAATAAAATGATTTCGTGATTTTTCCACATAACAGTCAGGTTAGGACAAATAATCAGTAGTTGTGGTACCTCTCTGTAATCGACGAGCAAGATCCGGTTACTCTGCTTTCTATCAACTAGCATTAATTCGTCGGGTGTCATTTTGTAGAGAACAATAGATAAATGCTTTTCTATCTCTTTTACATGTAGATAGGTATCGTTTGGGTCGATGCACAGAAAGTGTAAAGTGCGAGCGTATCTTGATTTTCTCATTGAAACGTCCTGTTTGAGTGGGATTAGATTCCACGTTGTCATGCAGGCTTTAGCTTCTCTAGCGCCTTGATAGTGACTTGCGTTGAATATCAATTATCAAAGTAAATGAGTGGTTTGTAAGTGGAGAAAAAAGCAACATCGCTCTGAATATCATGATTTGTTACGTTTTTATTCTTTGTAGTGAGGAGAGAATAGGAATGCGATTTATCACTGTAGAAAAGCATGCTATTCTTGTGCGCTAAAATTTTCTGAGACTATGAATTTAGACGGAGCAAATCATGGCTAGCCGTGGAGTTAACAAAGTTATATTAGTGGGTAACCTAGGTAATGACCCTGAAATTCGTTACATGCCAAATGGCGGCGCAGTAGCGAACATTACCATTGCAACGTCAGAGTCATGGCGTGATAAAGCAACTGGCGAGCAGCGTGAAAAAACAGAATGGCACCGTGTTGCTCTGTTTGGCAAGCTTGCGGAAGTTGCTGGTGAGTACCTACGTAAAGGTTCTCAAGTTTACATTGAAGGTCAACTTCAAACTCGTAAATGGCAAGATCAAAGCGGTCAAGATCGCTACACAACTGAAGTGGTTGTTCAAGGCTTCAATGGTGTAATGCAAATGCTTGGCGGCCGTGCTCAAGGTGGTGCTCCTGCTCAAGGTGGCATGGGTAACAACCAACAGCAAGGTGGTTGGGGTCAGCCACAGCAACAACAATACAGTGCTCCCGCTCAACAGCAGCCAAAAGCACCTCAACAAGCTCCTCAGCAGGCTCAACCTCAATATAATGAGCCGCCAATGGATTTTGATGATGACATCCCATTTTAATCCCTGTTTTTAATATATTATAAAGACAGTATTAAATTGGAAAAAGCCGCGTTCATCGCGGCTTTTTGTTACCTACAATTCTTAACGCTTTATTTACAACGTCAATTTATAGTATAAGTAGCAATACGGTATAATGTGAGTTGAAAAGGATTTCGTTATTCATGAGATATACCCCGACACTAAAATTGAGCACTCGATTGGTCGCATTTGTCACCGTGATAGTGATCAGCGCGATGTTCATTCTTTTTATTGGTGGCACACTTTCCTTTAAGCGTATTGGACAGGAATATTTAGACCATTATTTGGTTGGCATTGTCGACGTTGTAGATAAAGAGATGGAAGACCCTGACGCCGCGTATTCAATGCAGCGTTGGATGCCTAAGATGTTGCAGGCGAGCAATATTGTTGAGATGAAACTCTCGAACAAGACCGGCATCGTTTATCGTTTCAAAGATACCTCCCCACAAATTGATCCCAATCGTCTTTATGAGAAAAGCTTCATTTTAGAGCGTAATGAAGGCTACCGAATCGAATTTAAAGCACTTCCTCCTTATATTGGCTACAACTACTCAATGGAAGCGATGTGGTCAATTACTTTGGCTGTCGCATTGGTTCTGTTCTGTCTTGCTCGCGGTGTTCGTTGGTTGAAAGAACAACTCATGGGTTCTGAAATCTTGGAAGAGCGAGGAAGAATGATCTTGGCCGGTCAGGTTGAAGCTCATGCAAAGGGAGATGAGCGAGAGTGGCCTTATACCGCAAGCGAAGCCTTAGATGTATTGATTGAAGAGCTACAAGATGCTCGTCAAGAACGAAGTCGCTTTGATACCTTTATTCGTACCCATACTTTCCTAGATAAACTCACGGGAACGGCAAACCGAGTTTTATTCGATAATAAGCTGGAATCGGCACTGCATGAAAGTGGTGCTCGAGGCGGTGTGTTACTGATACGTATCGACGAATGGGAGCAAGTTAGTGATGCTAACGATAAGCAAACCACAGACGGCTTTATTATTGAAGTCGGTGAAGTACTGTCGAATATCGTTCAACGCTATCCCGATGTCATTTTTTCTCGCTATTACGAAGCTGACTTTGCTATATTTATCCCTCATCAGGGCGCAAAAAATATTGCGACCTTGGCTGCTCAGTGTTTAAGGCAGTTAGATAAGCTAACTCCGCCAGAGCCTTTAGAGTCGGATAACTGGTGTCATATTGGTGTGACCATGTATACCGAAGGTGAGCGTCATAGCCAGATCATGGATGAAACGGAAACGGCACTAAAGAGTGCTCAGTTAGAGCGTATTAATAACTGGAGCCGTTACCCGAAAGAGAATAAGAATGAGCTTGATAGAGGCAGTGTTCGTTGGAGAACATTACTTGATAAAGCGCTGCTTCCTGAAAATTTAGTAATCTTTGCTCAGCGGTGTTATCTTATGCCGGAATCTGGTCAAGTTAATGAATTGCATAGAGAAATATTTACTAGAATTCAGGATCCTGACAAAGGTTTATTGAAATCGTCTCGATTTATGCCTGCGGTAGAGCAAGTGGGTTATCAAGCTCAAATGGACCAATCGGTTCTAAAGGTTGTGTTGAAATCGTTGAAAGAATCAACTCAACCTATCAACTATTCAGTGAATCTGAATGTTACCCCGTTTGCTAATAAACAGCACTTTAAGTGGTTTAGGAGTGAGTTGTTACAGCTCTCTGCTCAACACCGCTCTCAGCTTGCGTTTGAGTTTCCAGAAGGGCACTTGATTGCTCATCTTGATTATATGAGACCGGTGGCAAAGATGTTGCGAGGTTTAGGGTGTAAAGTTGTGGTTGGCCAAGCTGGGCGAACCATTGTTAGCACTCACTATATAAAGGATTTGAAGGTTAATTATATTAAGCTTCATCGAAGCCTAATAAAGAAAATCGACCAAAGGCATGAGAACCAACTGTTTGTTCGAAGCTTAATTGGGGCGTGTGGTGATTCTCCAACTCAAGTTATTGCCGTTGGAGTCGAGACAAAACAAGAAAAGAATACCTTGATAGAGTTAGGCATTAACGGCTATCAAGGGAGATATTTCGACGAAGAACAACAAATTATCCCTTTGCCTAATCAAGCAGAAAAAGCCGCGAAAGCGGAATCTGTTGTCAAAGTTGGACGAAGAAATCGATGGCGTAAGAGTAGTAGTTAAGAATGAATTTTAAAGCGATTTTAGACAAAATAAAGCCAACGAATAATAAAGGTAGCTCGCAAGTTGTCTTGCTGGGCAATGACGCCATTTATATTTCATCGACAGAACAAGATCCTCAAGTCGCCAGCATTCCCGTGGTTAATGGGGACTGGGAGAGTGCGCTAAAAAAATCGCTTAGCAGTGAGGCGTTTACCAGTAATAGCGTCCAACTGATTGTCTGTGCTAACTACTACCAAACCTACCAAATTGATAAACCGGACATTCCAGAGAGTGAATGGTCGGTAGCACTGCCTTTTTTACTCAAAGATCTTGTTTCAGAAAGAGTCACGGAAATTACTGCGAGTGCGGTCGCGTTACCAACGTCGAACAAGCTGCAAGTATATGTCCTGCCTAAAAAGCTGTTGGACAAGCTTTTGAATATCACTAATTCGGCTCAGGTTGAATTAATAGGTGTTGCTCCTGAAGATGAAATCTGGGGTTACAGTGCAGGCGAACTGTCTAATTTCATTCTTTTACAACGTAGCGTCAATTCACACTTTAAATTGGGTGCGTTTGTCGAAAATACCGTTTGTTTTCAAAGAACCATCCGCAGTGTTGTGCCACCTTTAACGGGTGTTGCGTCAAGTGCTCTGCAGTTAGATGGCCTCGCTTTAGAGCTTCAACGCTCGATTGATTACCTTTCTTCTCAAATTAAAGGCACCCAGCTTCACCAGCTTAAAATCTGTTGTGACGAAGAAGATGAAGCAGAGTTACAAAGTGCCTTAAACAGTACATTGAGCTCGACAGTTTCACTGTTGGTTGAAGGTGAGCGTGATAATTCAGAGAGTTTGTTGCTTAAACTTGCAGCTGAAAAAGAGACGTTTAAGGTCAATCTTTACCCTGAACACCTTAAGCCTAAAAAAGAATATTTTACGCTGACCAATGTTGTTGCGAGCTGGGGAGTAGTTTGTGTTTTGATGCTTGGTGGTTACTTCGCAATGCAGTATCAAGTTTCTAATCTAGATAAAGAGCTAACAGCCCTGCAACAAGACTCGAATCAACTTAACAAGCAAGTTAACCAATTGAATAGTAAGTTAACTCAGCATAAACCGTCTCCAGAGAAAGTCGCGGCGGTTGCGCGTCTCAAACGTGAGACTGAGGCTAAAAAAGAGGCTTTGAAGGCTGTTGGACAATACGACGAATCCCAACAAGTCGGGTATTCTGGCGTCATGAATTCCTTAGCTAAATTAGGCCGAAATGACATTTCTCTTTCGCACATCTACATGACCCACGATACTTTAGATCTTAGTGGCTTGGCTCGTAACGCAAATGTCGTTCCGAACTGGATTGGTCAGTTTAAAAGTGAGCTTAATTTAGTCGGACGCACTTTTGAAAAACTAAAAATTGGCCGTAATGATCAGGATGTGGTGACGTTTGAGCTAAGTACTCGTCGGGAGAGTAAATAATGCAGCAGTGGAACCAGCTGAGCGATAAGTTTCTTGCATTAAGTCAAAGAGAAAAATGGCTACTTTTTGTGTGTGGTTTTGTTGGCCTATCGATGTTGTTGTTCACCTTATTGGTTGAGCCTGCGTATCTCGATCTACAAGCTAAAAATGCCAAGGCGAGCAGCCTGACTCAATCGAATCAAAGGCAGCAAGGTGAGTTACTTGTTCTGCAAGCTCAGTTAAACAAAGACCCAGACAAAGAAATTAATCGAGAGTACAAAAAGCTGCTGGTGGAGAGCCAAGATCTCTCTCTTCAGCTTTCTCAGATTGTTGATGGATTAATCACACCTTCTCAAATGTCGCAGTTACTGGAGAGCGTTCTTAACGCCGGTAATGGACTAAAGCTTGAATCGCTAGAGTCATTAAAACCAGAAGCGATTTCGAACAATAAAGAGACCAGCGAATATTCAGGCTACTTTCTTCACCCTGTAAGAATGGAGCTAACCGGCAGTTACTTTGATATCTCAGCTTACCTTCAAGCACTTGAGTCTCTACCTGTGAGTTACTACTGGCGCACATTTGAATACTCAGTAGAAGAATATCCTAAAGCTCGACTGGTGTTCGAGGTTTACACATTAGGTACTAGACAGGAGTTTATCGGTGGTTAGAACTCTTTTGTTGTCCTTGCTATTTAGTAGCTCTTTTGTGTGGGCTGAGCAAGATCCCACGGCGCCATTAGGCTGGCTTTCACCTCAACAGAAAACGGCGCCTGCTAAGAAAGCACCAACTCGTTATCGCTTGCCTTCTTTAGAAAGCATCGTGTGTAAGGGAGATACGCCTTGCTATGCGATTATGAATGGTCAGATTCTCGGACAAGGGGAAACGATCAGAGGGTACCGAGTTAAGAACATAGATCCAGAATACGTCACTCTGCAGAGAAGCTCTAAGCAGTGGAAATTAGAGATGTTCTCTTTAGATGTTAAGAATAATTAAGGTTAGAGTGAAGACATGCGTAAACTTGTAGTAGCAATCCTAGTGTCATCTTTAGTCGGCTGTTCGATGGGGCATAGAGATCCTGTTGAGATTAAAGAGTCTTTAAACGAATCAATTAATGAAGCCAATAGCAGAGCGCTTCATGAGCTGCCTTCGTCGGTTCAAGATGACCTTATGCCTCAGCTTAATTCTGACTCGATGTCTCCGGGGATGGAAACGGTTAAGCGTTTTCGTATTCAGGCAAAAGGCGTTGAAGCGAGAACTTTTTTTGCCAGCTTAGTGAAAGGTACGGAATATAGTGCGGCTATTCACCCAAGTGTGTCTGGAAACCTTACGCTTAATCTAACGGACGTGACGTTAGATGAGGTACTGGCTGTTGCTCAAGATATGTATGGCTACGATATTGAAAAGCGTGGCAAAGTGATTCAAGTTTATCCTGCCGGTCTTCGCACCGTAACGATCCCTGTCGATTACTTACAAGTTAAGCGTTCTGGTCGCTCACTAACGACGATCACCACCGGCACGATCTCTAACTCAGATTCGAATTCATCGAGCTCTTCAAACTCGAACTCAAACTCGTCAAATTCATCTAACTCTTCTAATTCATCAAACTCGACATCGAATGGTGGGACAGAGATTGAAACGACCTCTGAAAGTGATTTTTGGCCACAGCTTGAAGCGGCGGTTGCTCACTTAATTGGTTCGGGTGATGGGCAAAGCGTTGTCGTGACCCCGCAAGCGAGTGTGATTACAGTGCGTGCTTACCCTGACGAAATTCGTGAGGTTCGAGAGTTCTTAGGTATTTCTCAACAACGCCTGCAGCGTCAAGTGATCCTAGAAGCAAAAATCATGGAAGTAACCTTGAGTGATGGTTACCAACAAGGTATTAGCTGGTCCAATTTATCTAAGTCGATTGGTAGTGGTGGTGTGGTTATCGACCGTCCTGCAAGTACATTACCTCCATTAGATGCGATTAGCTCTTTGTTAGGCGGACAAACCAATGTAACGATCTCAGATGGTAGTTTCGAAGCAGTATTGAGCTTTATGGATACTCAAGGTGATCTGAACGTTCTATCAAGCCCACGAGTCACAGCGGCAAACAACCAGAAAGCGGTTATCAAAGTGGGTACCGATGAGTACTACGTAACAGATTTATCAAGTTCAGTAGGCAGTGGTGACAACGCGAATGTGGCGCCTGAGGTTGAACTAACTCCGTTCTTCTCTGGTATTTCTTTAGACGTGACCCCTCAGATAGATGACAAAGGTAGCGTGTTCTTACATGTTCACCCAGCCGTTATTGAGGTAGAGGAAGAAGTGAAAGAGCTCAACCTAGGTTCTACAACGGGCTTGGTGCAACTTCCTTTGGCGAAAAGCTCTATTCGTGAATCTGACTCAGTGATTCGAGCTCGAGATGGCGATGTGGTTGTTATTGGTGGTTTGATGAAATCCAACACCAGTGATGTGACCTCTAAAGTTCCATTCCTCGGTGATATTCCAGCCTTAGGTCATTTGTTCCGTAATACCAATCAGTTAACGCAAAAAACTGAGCTCGTGATCTTGCTTAAGCCAACGATCGTGGGTGTGAATACTTGGCAAAATGAGTTGGAGCGTTCACGTGATCTTCTTCAGCAGTGGTTCCCTGATGAAGAGTAATTGCTTACTTTTTCAATATAGAGTGGCAGTGTCTCACTAAGCTAGGTCGTCGTATGTATCAAGCTCACTTTGGTTTTGAACAACTGCCATTTACCTTAACGCCGAATACCGATTTCTTCTATGGCTTAGCGCCTCATTTCGAAGCGATTCAGACGGTAATCTCGGCGTTGGAAATGGGTGAGGGCGTGATTAAGGTGACCGGAGAGGTAGGCACTGGAAAAACCATGGTTTGCCGGATGTTGGTCAATCACCTACATGACTGTACAGCTCTGATCTACTTACCAAACCCTGTGTTATCAGGGGCAGACTTGCGCCAGGCGGTTGCAACAGAGCTTGGTTTAGCTGTCGATAATGAAGCAACCTTGGTTGATAACATTCAGCATAAGCTCATTGAATTGCACAATTCTGGTTTAAGAGTGGTGGCTATTCTTGATGAAGCTCAGGCTCTATCGGATGAAGCGCTCGAAACATTAAGGTTGTTTGGTAACCTTGAAACGGAAGATAAAAAACTGCTGCAGATTGTTCTATTAGGTCAGCCAGAATTGGATGCTCGATTAGAGGCTTATCACCTAAGGCAGTTTCGCCAAAGAATCACATTTAGTTCGACACTGAGACCGCTGAATCTCGATGAAACGGTGGCTTATATTGATAATCGAATCGCTAAATCTGGTGGCAGTCCTGAGTTATTCAGCTTGAATCAAAAAAAGGCGATCTGTCGTTCGTCGTTAGGTATCCCTAGATTGATAAACCAACTTTGCCATAAGGCTCTATTGCTTTCGTTCAGTGAAGATAAGAAAAGTATCGACAACCAACATCTTTTTTCAGCTATGCATGAAACGTACGATGTGTGTAAGCCTAAATTTAAAACGCCAATACTGTGGGGTTGGAATTAATTATGAGCGTCATTAACAACGCCTTGTCTGAATTGGCAAAGAAAAAGTCAGCGACTTCGATTGAAGCCGCAGTCGTACCTAAAGTAAAAACGCGTTCCCCCCTAGTTTGGGTTGTTGCAGGTTTTACTTTGAGCTTAGCGATGGGCGGTTGGGCGATATCGCAAGGCCCTGTGATTGATCAGTCTATTGTTGAGCAGTCAATCTCAACTCGAGATTTACAGGTTCAAGTCTCTGTCGTTGATGATTCAAATGGCATTCAGGAAGTTGCTCAACCTATCTCATCGCCAACTAAGAAATTGGTGACACTAGACTCTGCGATCCTTTCAACAGAAAACACTGCGATGGCAAAAAGCGCTCAATCTAAGCCTAGTGTTTCCGAATCAGTTGTTATGTCTGCCCCAAAAGCGACAAAACAACAAACACCGGCTAAACCTCTAAGCACGCCTAAAACGATTAGGACTGACATCCCCCAACCAGTTTACGTTGCTAGTGTGGCCAAAAAAGATCCTGCGTCTATCTCTAATGAGCCTGTAGCCTCTGGTGATTCAGAAAATAGCGGAATGTTGATCGAACAGGTTGAGTTAACTCCGGAACAGCTATCTGTGAATGCACAAGGTCGAGCTCAGAAAGCGCTTGATGCGAACGATCTTACTGGTGCGTTGAAGGGCTACACTGAAGCTCTACGCTACACGCCACGAAATGAAGATGTCCGTCAGAAACTTGCGATTCTCTATTTTGGTAAAGGCGATACTCGCAAAGCCTATGAGCTTTATCAGTCTGGAATTAAGCTCAACATCAACAGTGAAAAATTGCGATTAGGGTTATCTAAACTGCTGGTTAAAGCGAATCAATCAGAAGCGGCGCTGAGCCCTTTAGTACACATGCCTCCGCATCCAACTCAAGAGTATCTAGCAATGCGTGCGGCGTTGAGCCAAAAATCACAGCAAGAAGAAATCGCACTCGAGAGTTATCAAAAGTTGGTTGAAGTCGATTCAGATAACGCTCGCTGGTGGTTAGGCTTAGCGATTCAGCAAGAACGTCAACTCGATTTCACAGCTGCTAAAGCGTCATACCAAGGTGCGTTAACCAGAGTCGGTATCTCATCTCAATCACAAAGCTTTGTGCGTGACCGGTTAAAAATACTCAATGCTTTAGAGGAGAGCGGCGATGCAAATTAGATTAAGAAAAAGACTTGGTGATTTGCTTGTCGAAGAAGGCATTATCACTGAGGCTCAAGTTGAACAAGCACTGGCCGCTCAGAAAAGTACTGGGCGTAAGCTGGGTGATGCGCTAATTGAGCTTGGCTTCTTGTCAGAACAGCAAATGCTGAGCTTTTTGTCGCAGCAGTTAGCGATTCCTCTTATTGATTTAAGCCGAGCCGTTGTCGATGTTGAAGCAGTACAGCTTTTACCCGAAGTACATGCTCGTCGCCTTCGTGCATTGGTTATTGGACGCCAAGGTGACACTTTGCGTGTTGCAATGAGTGACCCAGCCGATCTGTTTGCCCAAGAGTCTTTGCTTGGTCAGCTTGGCGATTACGCGCTGGAATTCGTTGTTGCTCAAGAAAGGCAATTGGTTGATGGCTTCGATCGCTATTATCGAAGAACCAAAGAGATTGCCTCGTTTGCTGAGCAACTTCACGCTGAACACCAAGTTAATGATGCCTTTGATTTCGATATCGCTGAAGAAGACAGTGATGAAGTTACCGTCGTTAAGCTGATCAACTCGCTATTTGAAGATGCTATTCAGGTTGGCGCTTCGGATATTCATATCGAGCCAGATTCAAACGTATTGCGTCTTCGTCAGCGTATTGATGGTGTGCTGCATGAAACATTGCTGAATGAGGTGAATATTGCTTCGGCACTTGTACTGCGCTTGAAGCTGATGGCAAACCTCGATATCTCAGAGAAACGTCTTCCTCAAGATGGTCGCTTTAATATCCGAGCTAAAGGTCAGTCGGTTGATATTCGTATGTCGACCATGCCAGTACAGCACGGTGAATCAGTGGTTATGCGTCTTCTTAACCAGTCAGCAGGCCTACGTAAACTAGAAGAGTCGGGCATACCGAGTGATCTGTTGGTTCGTCTGCGTCAACAATTGCGCCGTCCACATGGCATGATTTTGGTTACCGGACCAACCGGCTCAGGTAAAACAACAACCTTATACGGCGCGTTAAGTGAATTAAACGAACCGGGTAAAAAGATCATTACTGCGGAAGACCCGGTGGAATACCGCCTACCTCGTGTGAATCAAGTTCAGGTAAACCCTAAGATCAATCTCGATTTCTCTACTATCTTGAGAACCTTTCTACGTCAGGATCCCGATATTATTCTTATCGGTGAGATGCGTGACCACGAAACCGTTGAGATAGGCTTGAGAGCTGCACTGACCGGCCACTTAGTATTAAGTACGTTACATACCAATGATGCGGTAGACAGCGCGTTGCGTATGATGGATATGGGTGCTCCGGGTTACTTGGTCGCGAGCGCTGTTCGAGCAGTAGTCGCACAGCGATTAGTTCGTAAAGTGTGTACAGATTGTAAGGTTGAGGATGAGTTAGATGAACCTCGCAAGCAATGGCTGAGCGTCCGTTTCCCTAACCAAGTAGGTGTGCCGTTTATGAAAGGCCGTGGTTGCCAGAACTGTAACTTAACGGGTTACCGCGGGCGAATTGGTGTATTTGAAATGTTGGAGCTAGAGCAAAACATGATGGATGCACTGAGAGCTAATGATGCGGTAGGTTTTGCTCAAAAGGCGAGACAGTCTGAAAACTATAAACCGTTATTGGCTTCTGCGATGGAATTGGCTCTGCAAGGTGTCGTGAGTCTTGATGAGATAATGCATCTTGGCGAAGGTGATGCGTCCGGTGCCACTGACCCAATTTATCTGTAGGGGTAGAATGATATGCCAACGTATCGTTATGTAGGTCGCAGCTCTGATGGTAGTCAAGTAAGTGGGCAATTAGACGCGAATAACGAAGATCTTGCTGCTGAAAGCTTGATGAGTAAAGGGATCATTCCAACCTCTATCAAACTGGGCAAAAGTGGTGGTTCAGTCTTAGATATGGATGTATCGAGTCTGTTCTTTCCGAGTGTACCGTTAGAGGTGTTGGTTCTGTTTTGTCGACAGTTATACAGCCTAACCAAAGCGGGTGTACCACTATTAAGATCGATGAAAGGCCTCACTCAAAACTGCGAAAATAAGCAGCTGAAAGCCGCCTTGGAAGAGGTGGTTGCTGAGCTAACTAATGGTCGCGGCTTAGCGGCGTCAATGCAGATGCACCCAAAGGTATTCAGTCCGTTGTTTGTCTCGATGATTGGCGTTGGTGAAAACACAGGCCGTCTAGATCAGGCTTTACTGCAATTAGCTGGATATTACGAACAAGAAGTTGAGACTCGCAAACGAATTAAGACTGCGATGCGTTACCCAACATTCGTGATCAGTTTTATCTTGATCGCAATGTTCATTCTTAACATCAAGGTTATTCCACAGTTCTCAAGCATGTTTGCGCGCTTTGGTGTCGACTTGCCGCTGCCTACTCGTATCTTGATTGGTATGTCTGAGTTCTTTGTGAATTACTGGGGCTTAATGCTAGGCGTGATCTTTGGTCTTATCTTTGCTTTTAAAGCCTGGGTTAAGACAGACAAAGGGCTCGAGAAGTGGGATCGATTACGCTTAAAAATGCCGGTCATTGGCGGAGTGGTGAATCGAGCACTGTTGTCACGCTTCTCACGTACTTTTGCTTTGATGCTTAAAGCTGGTGTTCCACTGAACCAGTCACTAGCGCTTTCAGCGGAAGCCTTAGATAACCGTTTTCTAGAGTTGCGAGTTCAAGCCATGAAGTCGGCCATTGAAGCCGGTAGCACGGTTTCGTCGACCGCAATTAACAGCGAAATTTTCACACCGCTAGTGATACAAATGATCTCCGTCGGTGAAGAGACGGGCCGTATTGATGAGCTCTTACTTGAAGTAGCTGATTTTTATGACCGCGAAGTCGATTACGATCTGAAAACTTTGACCGCCAGAATTGAACCCATTTTGTTAACCATCGTTGCGGGCATGGTGCTGATTTTGGCGCTAGGTATCTTCTTGCCGATGTGGGGAATGTTGGATGCGATCAAAGGCTAGGGAATGCTAAATAACCTACAACGCTCACGTTTTGTTATTTGGACAGTGGTTATTCTTTTTCTTATTGTCGGTGTGCTTTCGGCATTCAAAACGGTAGAAGAAGAAGCGACTAACACGGCATTTATCGTCGCGAGCAAGCGGATTTTAGAGCAAGCCAATTTGTTCAAACAGCAGTATTTGTTATCGGGTGCTGGGCAAGAAGAAGGCTCGGAACCCCCAAAGATCTACAGCAGAACTGGGTGGGTAATGCCTATCCAAGGTACGGAGCGAGACTGTAATTATTGGCTGGATCAATTATATCCTCAAGGGAGCATTTTAGGGCTAAGCTCTCCAAGAGTTGAAGATAAAAGTGACAACAGACACTTTCACTGTAGTTATCATTATACTGATAAATATCAGGTAGATATATTACTTGAAAGAGAAAGGTTTAGTGTAAAAGCCAATATTTTGGCTTTGTGAAAATATTGACAGTTTTTTTATGGTTTTATACGTGTGCAAATGTATAATGCGCGTTAGTAATTAGATGAGTAGGTAGAAAATGCTTAAAAATCAAAAGGGTTTCTCCCTTGTCGAATTAGTCATCGTAATTGTTGTCGTTGGTTTATTGGCAGTGGCGGCTTTACCCCGCTTCTTAGATGTGACAGATGAGGCTAAAAAATCCAGTATTGAAGGCGTGGCTGGTGGTTTTGCAACCGCAGTATTATCAGCAAGAGCACAGTGGGAAGCAGAGGCTAGGCCATCAGAGAAGATAGGTGTTGAAACATACAATACTGTAAACTATGATGGTGTTGATTTTTGGTTAACAAGATCAAAAAACAGTAACAACGTCGAGACCGACTTTCGTGATGGCTATCCGTGGACTCTGAACAATAATTCGAGCACTGCTCCACAAGATATTTCAGATGAAACATGTTCTGAGTTGATGGAAAACTTGCTGCAAAACCCACCTAAAGTTGGTGCGGTTTCAGATATCGCTAATGACTCAAATTACAAATATTCAGCGCAAGCGAATTCAGGTGATGCAACCTGTACTTACGTTCAATTAGAAGGTAGTACAGAACATGAATTTGTTTACGAAATTAAAACTGGTCGTGTGACCGTAACTTTGCAGTAAGTCTGCGTAAAATTAAACATAGAGAGAGCTTAACTATGAAAAGACAAGGCGGTTTCACCCTAATCGAACTAGTGGTTGTAATTGTTATTCTAGGTATTCTTGCTGTAACTGCGGCACCACGTTTCCTAAACTTGCAAGATGATGCGAAAGAATCAGCACTACAAGGTTTAGCCGGAGCAATGAACGGTGCTTCAGGTATTGTATTTGGTAAGTCAGCGATTGCTGGTCTAGAAGCTAGTGCTGCTGCATCAATTACTGAAAATAACGTGACAATTAACACGGTTCTTGGCTACCCAGAAGCTACTTCAGCTGGTATCGGTAATGCAACTGATATGGATGGCTTCAACATTCTTGCTGGCGGTGGTACTGCTCAAGGTGCAACTATCGAATATGGTTTTACTGGTTACACAGACTTCTGTGTTCAATACACAGCTGCAACATCATCAGCTCAAGCTACAGCTCGTGTAGTGTCAAGTGCAAGCGGTACAAACTGTCAATAAGTTCGCTGATTGTTAATGTATGATGAGGCCAGCTCTTGCTGGCCTTTTTTCTATCCAGTGCATATAAATATCAAAACTATTCATATACATAATATCGAAAGCTTCGTTATCTTGTATAATCAGTATTCGCTAGACAGTTAGAGGCTCATTATGGATAGCAGCCCAAAATCCAACGGCTTTACTCTGGTAGAGCTGATCATCGTTATCATTATTCTTGCTATCGTATCTATTACCGCTGTATCACGTATGTCCGGTCGAAGTAGCTTTGAACTTTATGCCTTACAAGATCAAGTCATTTCAGTTGTTAGGCAGGTTCAAGTCAACCGCATGCAATCCAACCTTGATTCGTCATCTCCTTTAGACCAAGATAATTTTCAACTCGTGGCTGATGGAAATTGTCTTGGTTCATCTAATGCGTGCTCATCCGACGAAGAGTCAGTTTCGCGAAGTGATCGTGTGTTGGAACATGGGTACTTATTTCGCTACCAACCTGATCTTACAGATAACACCCTGGAATTTGACCTTTTAGGAAATCCTACCCTAGCAGCTTCGGCTGGAGTAGGTATAGAGATCAGTGAACAAGCAAACTCAGAAAACCGAGTTTGGGTTTGTATTAATGAGCAAGGCTTTGTTTCTGCTGAAGTGGGAAGGTGTTGATGGTGAAAAACAATGTAAAAGGATTCACTTTAATAGAATCAGTGATTGTAATCGTCTTACTGGGTTTTGCGGCGCTTACATTATCCTCTTTTTTAGCTCCACAATCTGCCCAATCTAGCGATGCAAACTACTACAATCGAGCTTCAGCATTAGGTAGTAGTGTTATGTCTAGGTTACTTGCTCAAAGCTATACGGATATTGATACGTTTGATGGTGAAACGGATCTAAGCAACTTGATTAAAGATGCATCTACCTACATAAACTTTCAAGTTGAGGTTTCTATAGACCCAGTATCAGGCGCGAGTAGTAATCTTAAATCTGTCATTGTCGAAGTTACTTCAAGCTCGCAGCCAACAGTGTCCTTTAATGCTTTTAAGGGGAACTATTGATGCGAATGAAAGGCTTTACATTGATCGAGTTGATTCTAGCCATCGTTGTATCTAGCATTCTGTTGCTCGGTTTAGCTAATTTCACGGAAGTGGGTGTAAAAGGTTATTTTAGTACGGTAGAACGTTATCGCTTACAAACTGAAGCCAATTTTGTTATTGAAAAAATATCACGTGAGATGAGGCATGCAGTACCAAACCTATTCCCCTCAGCAGTATCTAGCGGTTGTGTCTCTTTTTACCCAATCGTAGACTCTGGTTTCTATGTGGTATCAGGGGCAGATATTAATTTTTTAGTAGGCGATTCAGATAGTGATATTCAATCACTGAAAAACTTATCAATGGTTATTAACCCAACGCGCCCTTACGAAGAAATTAATAATATCGATAATGTATTCTCATTAACTAATATCAGCCAAGTTACAGGAACAAATGTCTCAGGAGCTGCATTTACTTTGGTCGATCAGGCTAGTGATTTGGTCGGAGGGTCTGTGAGTAATCGGCATTATATTTTTGACGATGATAACCCTGTTGAATACTGTCTTTCTGGCGATGATTTTTTAACAAGAGCCAATGGTGGAGCGCCAGTTACCATTAGTGATAAATTAAATGTTGCTAAAAGCTCCCTTTTATATTCTCCGGCTACGGTTCAGCAAAATGGAATTGTAGATCTAACCTTTACATTTACTGTTAATGGTGAAACCACGACCTTTGAACAAGAAGTGCAGGTGCTCAATGTCCCGTAGTTATCAACAGCGTGGTAGCGCACTTATAATAGTTATTTTTGTCATCGTTATTGTTGGGTTTCTCGCGACAAGTTTAACGCGTACCAGTTGGTCAACTCACGATACCAATACCCGCTCAGTATTGGGCACTCAGGCATGGCTATTAAGCCATTCTGTTAATGAGTATGTAATGACTCAGTTTTATCCGAGCCTTGACCCACTTGCCTCTTCTGCTGTTTCCGCCGCGTGTACTAACCTAGAGCCACTTGGTGTAGTTTCTGAAGCTAAATCTTTGATATCCAGAGTACCAATGAACTGCTCTCTTAATAGTTTAGAGTGCTCAAGTCGTGGTGAATTAGGTGGTTTTGTTTTTTATGTTTTAGAGTCTTCGGTTGTTTGTGGTTCAGGTATCAATCAAGTACAGCGTATTCAAGAAGTTTGGGTGAGGGAATAAACGATGATAAAGCATTTCTCTGTATTATTAGTTGCGCTTTTTTTATCTCCATTAGTTCAAGCTAATGTTAATACTAACCCTCAGTTTGAGTTCGGTACGATTCCCGCCGATAAATGTACTATTTCCGGATCAAAAGTAGAGTGTGTAATTGAGTTTGAAAAAACCTATGATTCAGCGCCTTTGGTGTTTGTTATGTCAACGGTTAATGCGACCCGCTCAAACTTTAATAGTAAAACGACAGAATACCCTTCTGATCTCCGTGTTTGGTCTATTTCATCGAGTCAGGCAACGATAAAGCAGCTACTTCCGCCCCATGATGCGGCGTGTGTTCGCTTGAAGCAGAATGATAAAGGGCAGTGGCGATGTAGCACCAATGCCAGCGATCCTTTAGTGGAGTACGTTGATGCTCCAATGGAAAATATCGATTATTTGGTCATTGAACCTGGCGTACTGGAGTTTGATAGTGGGGCGAAGTTAGTCGCAGGAACAGTTGATTATAACCGTACTTATTCAAATGTTGGTGGTGGGTCTAATAATAGTAAGTTGGTGCAATTCAGTGATTTTGGCTTGTCATCCAACTTTAGCTCTTCTCCGGGCGTTTTAGTACAGATTCAAAGCTTGAGCAATATGCAAGGTAGCGCTCCTGTTTGGTTAACCCCAATAGCTCTAAACCCGACAACAAATGCATTTAATCTAGTCCTTGATCGTTCAGAAGTTTCATCTAATGCTCAGCTTACTAGTAATGAACAAGTTGCTTTTGTCGCAGGGCTAGGAGAAGGGTTTATAAATGGGCAGAAATTTTGGCTTGGCCAAGGGTCAACATCAAATACGCTGAATATCGATGATAGGGTTATCAAACCAATCACAGAAGGTTGTCAGCTTGTACAAGATTTTTCAGCTTCTGGTTTTTCGGGTATCCCTACATTACTCGCGTCAAAGCGTACACGTAATGGTAACAATGGCGGCTGGTTGAGGCGCTGTTCAGTATCGAAAACTGGTGTTGCTTTAATCAACGAAGAAGACATGACTCAAGATTATGAACGTGCGCATGTTGTAGAGCCCTATTCGTACTTTTTATTTGATAAGCCGCCAACGAGTGAAATTTGTCAGTTATTCCCTTCACCAGCTCAAACATGGAAAAATAACGAGAATACTTATATTTTGTTGGATACATCGGAGGGGATAGAAGGAGCGTTAGTATCAAATGGAAAGAGGTATATAGGGTTTCCTCAAAATACGATAACAGGAAATAAGAAGGAGAGCGCTTGTGATAGTACGGAGTGTTATGGTGAAGAAGGATTGTTGGTTAATAAGCAAGAACTAGAAAGCTTCCAATCTCCTGATAATGGACTGGAGACTGTAAATGTATGGCAGGATGATGCAGAATTTTCTAATAATGAATCAATAGGAAGTTTGAGTGTTGGAAAAGGCTCTGTAACATTTTATAGCGGCACATACTGGGTCGGTAGTTTGGATATTAATAACGCAGGGAGAGTCATTATCCCTGACGGAGAAAAAGTTATTATTCACATAGGAAAAGTGAATTTAAGTAATAATGATTCATTTTTCGGTGAAGAAGGTGATGGGCAACTAGTAGTTTTTATCCACGCATTGCAAAACTCTACTGTTAACTTTGCCAACCGGAGTGAGTTTAGAGGTCTTTTATATAGCGAAGTCGATGTCATTATGAGAAACCAGTCAACGGTCTATGGTGCAGTTACTGCTAAGGCTATTAGCCTGAGGAATACTTCTAAGATTATTGCGACTGACAATCATTGTTTTCAACCTTCGGATGACTATGAAATTGATATTTCCCCAGCAACCGATTTAGCTTTGATGTGTGGCGACGACTCCCTTCAATTTACCATTAATACCTCTAATAATGGTGTGGCGGGAAGCCTAGGTGTTACGGTGAGTATTACGCCAGACGCTGATGAATTCGACGTTTCTGTACTGCAAGGACAAGGTTCAGGTACTTACCCTAATTATGTTTCAAATGACGATGGTGAATTAACTTTAAAAGTTGTCGCTAAAGATACTGCCAATATTGATTTTGATACAGGTTATAAGCTAACGGCGACATTAGTCGATGATTCTGGTAAAGAGGTTGAAAGCCAGTTTAAGTTCGTACCATTTAAATTCTCTTTAGTGGATGGCAATACTCCAACCAATCGTCTTGACGTTATTGCGGGGCAAGCTACTCCTACGGTAACTAAAGTTTTAGCCTGCGACCTAGGGGGCTCAATTGTTGTTGCTGAAAATTATGCAGGTGAAGCTGGTGATGAAGTTACTATTACTCATGAGCTTGATAGCTCTTGGAGTGGCTCCGATGGTTCGCTGACTTACTTACCTGAGTTCAAAAAAGGCATCGCCTCAACAGACTTAACTATTTCTGAATCAGGCCTTTTCAATGTCACTTTAAAAGACAGCAGTTTTGATTGTACTGGTTTCGCGGGTTGTCCTGATGATGGGAGTTACGATTTAGAGGGAAGTTTCTCCGTCTACTCTCGTCCTTGGCAATTTGCTATTTGTACGGGCAGCAATTCTGATGGTAACAGCAGTGGTGGGAATGCGTTTGTTGCAGCGGGGGAAGAGTTTGACGTGTTTGCTAAACCAATTAGATTCTCGAGTAACGCTAACCCTTCGTGTAACAATAGCTTAGTAACACAAAACTATTTGCTGTCCTCTGGTGCTGTCGTTGCAACTCATACTCTGGATACTCCTAGCAATAATGGTGCAGTGCTTGGTAGCTTAGAGCCTGGTAGCCAATTGACTCAGTCTAGTTCCGATATTAGTCTTGATGATAATGGTTATAAATTCAAAAGTTTAAATTATTCAGAAGTTGGTAGTATAAATTTTGAAGTGACCGAAGACTCGAGCAGCTTTTATGGCAAGATTCTTGGCGGATTTTCTGGAAACAAGAATATAGGTCGTTTTTATCCTGATTACTTAACACTTATTAGTAACAGTTGGAACTATTCTAGCGGTCAGGATAGTTTTGCTTATATGGCACAGGGTATTTCTTTCAATTTTATCGTTGAAGCCCGCAATCGAGATAACGAACCAGTGACTAACTATGGTCTATTTGCGGATTCATTAAAGGCATCGATTAAGCATGTAGCGATAAACGAAGAAGATGGTGCAGTTTTAAATACAAGGGTTTGGTTATCAGGAGAAAAGGATGCGGACCACATTAGTTGGGGAGAAGATGATTGGTCTTCGGCTCGTTTAACAATTGAAAATTTTGATTATGAATTCTTAAGGCTAGCTAGTGAAGATGGCCCGTACGATGACACTACTAGTGAATTTGGGGTGTGGGTCAGTGATAAAGTTGATGGTGTAGATTTACAATTTCTAGACTTAGACAATACTAATACAGATTATACCAATGGTACAAAGTTTAATGCTCAACCGGATTTTAGATATGGAAGGATGTCTCTCAAAGATGTAGGAGGTAATCAAGGTAGTAGTATCCAAGTTCCATTAGAAGTTCAGTATTGGTCTGGAAGTAAATTTGAGATTAATTCAGATGACAGTGGAAGCCAGTTTAATGGTAGTGATTACTGTGTAACTAAAATTTGGCATGATTCAGAGGTTACAGATGCCAAATTAACTAGCGATACAGATGATAATGGAAGTGATGATATTGTCTCAGTATTGAAGGGGGTATCAAGTAACCTTATTGCTAAGCAAGATACTAGTCGTCGTGAGCAAGTCAGGTTGTTTTTAAGGCAGGGTAGTTCACCAAGTGGAGCTACTTGTTTTGGAAGTAAGGGAACTCAACCTTGGCTACAGTATAACTGGAGAGGCTTAGGCGATGAAGATCCCTCCACCGTCGTCACATTTGGTATCTACCGTGGTAACGATCGTGTGATCTACCGAGGTGAAAGTGGCTTAACAGGTCAGTAATAATATAATTTTTGCCCCTTAAGTTAGGAATCTGTAAGAAATTGCGGGTTTCAGTCCATGTTTGTACTTCAATGCCTTGCCGTAACAGCAAGGCATTGGTACATTTAGTGCAATTTTTGTCTTCTAATTCTTGCAGGATGAGCGAAGAATATGTTTAAAAAACTTCGTGGCATGTTTTCAAACGACCTATCGATTGATTTAGGTACAGCCAATACCCTTATTTATGTAAAAGGCCAAGGCATTGTTCTTGATGAGCCTTCAGTTGTAGCTATTCGCCAAGATCGTGCGGGTTCTGCAAAGAGTGTCGCTGCTGTTGGCCACGCTGCTAAGCAAATGCTTGGTCGTACGCCTGGTAACATCTCAGCGATCCGTCCAATGAAAGACGGTGTAATTGCCGACTTTTACGTAACGGAAAAAATGCTTCAGCACTTCATCAAACAAGTGCATGACAACAGTGTGCTTAAACCAAGTCCTCGTGTTTTGGTTTGTGTACCTTGTGGTTCAACACAGGTTGAGCGTCGTGCTATCCGTGAATCAGCGTTAGGTGCTGGTGCTCGTGAGGTTTACCTAATCGATGAGCCTATGGCTGCTGCGATTGGTGCTGGCCTACGTGTCTCTGAGCCAACAGGTTCAATGGTTGTTGATATCGGTGGTGGTACTACTGAAGTTGCGGTTATCTCACTGAACGGTGTGGTTTACTCGTCTTCTGTTCGCATTGGTGGTGACCGTTTTGATGAAGCGATCATCAACTACGTTCGTCGTAACTACGGCAGCTTGATCGGTGAAGCGACAGCAGAGAAGATCAAACACGAAATCGGTTCAGCTTACCCTGGCGATGAAGTCAATGAGATCGAAGTTCGCGGTCGTAACCTTGCTGAAGGTGTGCCTCGTAGCTTTAGCCTAAACTCAAACGAAATCCTTGAAGCACTTCAAGAACCTCTATCTGGCATCGTATCTGCAGTGATGGTTGCACTTGAACAGTGTCCACCAGAGCTGGCTTCTGATATCTCAGAAAACGGTATGGTACTAACAGGTGGTGGTGCACTGCTTAAAGACCTTGATCGCCTGTTAACAGAAGAAACAGGTATCCCTGTTGTTGTTGCAGAAGAGCCATTAACGTGTGTTGCTCTAGGTGGCGGTAAAGCTCTAGAGATGATCGACATGCACGGCGGCGATCTGTTCAGCGAAGAATAATATCTAGTGTTAGGCTCTTTTCTTATCTAGTTTTATGTAAAGAGCCTAGGACCTTGTCTATAGGATCAAATGTAGCTCTAGGACCAAATATAGAATGAAGCCAATTTTTGGTAGAGGTCCCTCTCTACAATTGCGCCTGTTTTTTGCTGTAATTTTATCAGCCAGCCTTATGCTGGCTGATAGTCGTTTAGATGCTTTCTCAAATGTTCGCTATCTATTAAACAGCATGGTTGCGCCTATTCAATATGCAGCCAACTTGCCTCGCACTATGTTCGATGGTGTTTACGACCGTTTTAGCACTCGCAAAGGGTTAATTGAATCTAACCATAATATTAAACGAGAAGTCTTGCGTCTGAAGAGCGAGCTGATTCTGCTTGAGCAATATCAAGAAGAAAACAAGCGCCTTCGTAAGCTGTTAGGCTCGCCGTTTATCCGTGATGAGAAGAAAGTCGTCACAGAAGTTATGGCGGTAGACACTTCACCATATCGCCATCAAGTCGTGATCGACAAAGGTCAGATTGATGGGGTGTATGAAGGTCAGCCGGTGATCAACGAAAAAGGCATTGTCGGCCAAGTCACTTTCGTTGCTGCTCATAATAGTCGTGTATTACTACTCACTGATGCAAACAATGCGATTCCTGTTCAGGTTATTCGTAATGACATCCGTGTGATTGCTTCGGGCAATGGCATGATTGATGAGATCCAGCTAGAGCACATTCCAACCAGTACCGATATACAAGAAGAAGATCTGTTGGTGACATCAGGTCTTGGTGGGGTATATCCAGAAGGTTATCCAGTCGCCTATGTTACGGCCGTTGATTACGACCCGAAACGTGAGTTCGCTGTGATTAAAGCAGAGCCTGTGGTTGAGTTCGATAAGCTCAGATACCTGCTGCTTGTATGGCCTGATGAAAACAAACAGATGCAAGCGGATCAATCGAGCATAGAACAAGCATTGTTAGAGGGCGAAGATGGCCAATAGCGTTTTAAGAAGCAAGGTCGTAATTGGCTGCTCATTTTTAGTAGCCCTTATTCTGCAAACGATCCCTTGGCCTGGTAGCTTAGATCTATTTAGACCATCTTGGTTGCTGCTGGTTACGTGTTACTGGGTTTTGGCTCTACCGCATCGTGTTAACGTGGGTAGTGCTTTGATTTTAGGCTTATTGTGGGACCTTTTGATCGGCTCTACTCTGGGTATTCGAGGCATGATGATGGCAATAGTGATGTACATTATTGCGATGAACTTCCTCGTCATTCGTAACATGGCGTTATGGCAGCAAGCGATGATCATTGCCGCGTTAACGGTCTTGTTTGAGGTGTTGATCTTCTTTGGTGAATATTTGATCCAAGATGTTGTTTTCAATCCGTTATCGTTATGGAGCGCATTGATAAACTGTATACTTTGGCCTTGGATGTTTTTATTAATGAGACGCGTGCGTCGCCATTGGCATGTGAGGTAGCGTGACGATGGAAAAGAAACATTTAGTTTTGGCATCCGGCTCTCCACGCCGCAAAGAATTGCTATCTCAACTCGGTTATGAGTTTTCTGTCCTCGTAACCGATGTTGAAGAGTGTAAACACGCTCAAGAAACCGCCGAAGAATATGTTAAGCGACTATCTTTAGATAAAGCTTTAGCTGCGTTGTTTTTATTGAAAGATAACCCTTCTGAAAGGCAGCATGTCGTTTCTAGTTCTGATACTGTAGATCATGGCTCTGATATAGTCGTTCTTGGTTCTGACACAGTCGTCGTAAGCCAAGGGCAAGTGCTTGAGAAACCCACCGATTTTGCTGACTCTAAGCGCATGCTTACTCAGTTAGCGAATGAACGTCACCAAGTGATGACGGCGGTTTCTGTGGTTTCAGAAGAAAAACAAAGAACAGAAGTCATTATTACCGACGTATGGTTTAAACCCCTCAGTGAAAAAGAAATAGAACAATACTGGCAAACAGGGGAGCCATGCGATAAAGCCGGTAGCTATGGGATCCAAGGTTTGGGCGGACGCTTTGTCACCCGAATCGAAGGTAGTTATTACGCCGTTGTCGGCTTACCTTTATTTGAAACGGACCAGCTACTGCAAGAATTCTTATAATTACTAATCTGAGGTGCACCATGAGTGCTGAATTGTTGCTGAACGTGACCCCGAGTGAAACTCGTGTGGCCATGATTGAAGGGGGGGCTCTTCAAGAGATCCATGTCGAACGAGATGCTCGACGCGGTATCGTAGGAAATATCTATAAAGGACGTGTAAGCCGTGTTCTTCCGGGAATGCAGGCGGCTTTTGTGGATATAGGCCTTGAGAAAGCAGCTTTTTTACACGCCTCTGATATTGTCCCACACACTGAATGTGTCGCTGAAAACGAAAAGAAACAATTTCAGGTTCGTGATATTTCAGAGCTTGTCCGTCAAGGGCAAGACATTGTGGTGCAAGTGGTCAAAGACCCTCTTGGTACTAAAGGTGCTCGCTTAACCACTGATATCACTCTACCGTCTCGTTATCTGGTATTTATGCCGGGCGCAAGTCATGTTGGTGTATCTCAACGTATCGACAGCGAGTCTGAACGTAACCGTCTTAAAAAAGTCGTGTCTCGTTACTGTGACGAACACGGTGGCTTCATCATCCGCACAGCAGCAGAAGGTGCAGATTCAAATGAGTTGGCACAAGATGCCGCATTCTTGAAGCGATTATGGCTAAAAGTATTAGAGCGTCGTGGTAAGCACAAGGCGCGTACTCGTTTGTATGGTGAGCTTTGCTTAAGCCAACGTATCTTACGTGACTTCGTCGGTACTGAGCTGAGCAAGATTCAGGTCGATTCTCGTCTAGAATATGAAAACCTAAAAGAGTTTACCTCTGAATACGTGCCTGAGCTGACAGACAAGCTTGAGCTGTATGAAGGTGATAAGCCTATCTTTGATATGTACGATACCGAGAACGAAATTCAGCGTTCATTGGATCGTAAAGTCGAATTAAAGTCTGGTGGATATCTGATTATCGACCAAACTGAAGCGATGACCACGGTTGATATCAACACTGGCGCGTTTGTTGGTCGTCGTAATCTAGAAGAGACGATTTTCAACACCAACGTAGAAGCGACTCAAGCGATTGCTCGCCAGCTACGTCTGCGTAACCTAGGTGGCATCATCATTATCGACTTTATTGATATGTTGTCTGAGGAACATCGTAAGCGAGTACTAACTTCTTTAGAGGCTGCGCTCGACAAAGACCGTGTGAAAACCAATATTAATGGCTTCACGCAGCTTGGTTTGGTTGAGATGACTCGTAAACGTACTCGTGAAAGTATTGAGCATATCCTATGTTCGAGCTGTCCTGCTTGTGAAGGCCGCGGCAGTGTGAAGACAGTTGAAACCGTTTGTTATGAAATTCTTCGAGAGATCACGCGAGTGAATCGTGCGTACGACGCCGATAAATTTGTGGTCTATGCGGCAGCTGCCGTAGCTGAGGCGTTAGAGGGCGATGAATCTCATGCGCTTGCGGAGCTTGAAGTCTTTATTGGTAAGCAAGTTAAAATCCAGGCTGAGCCTCTGTACATACAAGAGCAGTTTGATGTTGTTATGATGTAATGGAAATTTTGTGAGCTCAAGCGTTACTCTGATTCTACGTGCATGTTTATGGTTAGTGGTTACTCTCTTAGTAACGCTAGCCATTGCCGTTACTACACTGCGTGTAGCCTTGCCCAATTTAAACAAGTATCAATCTGAAATTGAGCTTTGGGTAAACCAACACTCCGGTTTTGATTTTTCGATTCAAGATGTGGGCGGTTTTTGGCGTAACACTCACCCCTCTATTGCTCTGCAAGGCGTTAAAGCTAGCCTCCCCAATGCAGAAGATGTGACCTTCTCTGTTGAGCGTGTTGAAGTCGAGTTTGACTTGATTCAATCGCTCGTGCAGATGCGCCCGGTTGTGGCCGATCTAGTCATGAATCAAATGTATCTTGATATCCGCTCAATTGATCTGTTTGCCGGACAAAATGGCAAAGACGAACCTACAGATCCCGAGTCTTCCAAGCGAGTGATACAAGAGCTCGATAATTTACTGCTAAAAACACTCGTCGATGTAACTGCAAAAGATTCTTCTATTCTTTATCACTCTGTTTCGGGTGAAGAACGTCAGCTCGATATAGAAACCTTAAAATGGCAAAATTCAGACAAACATCACCTTGCTGAAGGTGTGGTGAGTATCAAAGATGCCAATCTAAACTCTCTGTCAGTTAGTGCTAACTTTATTGATGGTGGGTCACTGACTGATGTGACTGGTGAGTTTTATGTCAGTGCCGACAGCATTTCTGTTAAGCCATGGCTTACGCATTATATGCAGGCGGAATCCGGCATTGAAACGGGTACTGTGAGCTTGAATAGCTGGCTTACGCTGCGAAATAGCAAGCCAGTGAGCGCTTATGTTGAGGTTTTACCCTCAGAACTGGCGTGGAACGAAGATGGCGAGCATGACCTCATGCTTGAGTCCGGTGTCTTTAAGTTGTCGCCGACTGATGATGGTTGGCAAGTAAATGGTCACTCACTAAACCTTAGAACGGATGACACACCTTGGCCGGAACTCGACGTAGCGTTCAAGTGGAATCAAGGTCCATGGCAACTCAACATTTCTGAGCTGGATATTGCGACTATTACTCCGTTGATTAAGCTGCTGCCTGACTCTGAACAATCAACCAAAATGATTAACGTATTGGCGCCGGGCGGCTCTGTTTCTGATATCCGTGTTTCCATGGATTCAGGTATCGAGAGTCTGCGTTATTCAGCGAGCTTCTCTGATCTTGCTATCGAGCAATGGGAACTAGTCCCAGGCTTTAGCCAAGTGTCCGGTAGCGTGTTTGGCTCTGCATCAGAAGCGAAAGCAAGCCTGCATGTTATTGACGATGTATTCCCTTACGGTGACGTATTCCAAGCTCCTTTGAATATCAAACAAGGTCAGGTTGATATTGTTTGGCAGCAAGATGAAAACGGCTGGAGGCTTTGGTCTGACAAAGTCACGGCAGCCACGCCAGATCTACAAGTACTAGGTGCATTCCGCTTAGACTTCCCAAATGATGCGAGCCCATTTTTATCGTTCTACGGTGAAGCGGACGCTTACAATGTCGGCGAGACATGGCGCTATCTGCCAACATTAGCACTTGGACAAGACCTTACCGATTATCTTTCTACAGCGATTCAAGCAGGTAAAGCGGATACCGTAAAACTGTTGTGGCATGGTGAGTTGGCGCAATATCCATACACCAATCATGATGGTATTTTCCAGGTTTGGGTTGGCTTAGAAGATGCGAAATTCAGCTTTGATACCGCGTGGCCACTGATTACTGATCTTCAGCTTGATCTGTTGTTTGAAAATGATGCGATGCATCTGGATTCTCGCTCAGCTCAACTGATGGATGTGACGGCAGATCGAATCACAGGACGCATTCCTTATTTAGGGGAAGGCGGCCATATTGAAATTGAAGCTAAAGCGACGGCGTCTGGCAACGCAGTACGCGATTACATGACGTCTTCGCCACTGGTGGGCTCGGTAGGCGCAGCCTTAACCGCACTTCAAGTGAGTGGTGATGTCTCTTCTGAGTTCCAGCTGAATATTCCGTTTGATTCTGAAAAAGAAGCAAGAGCATGGGGTTACGCCGACTTAAGTGGCAACCATGTTGAGATTGAAGCGCCGCCAATGGTGCTCGAGAACACCACGGGTCGAATTGAATTTGATAATGACGTAGTGACGGCAAATGGCCTCGCTGCGGATCTGCTTAACCAAGGTATCTCGCTTGATTTTAAGGGCCTTAATGATGGTCCTGGCTATGCAGTTGATATTGATGTGTTAGGTGATTGGGACGTCAAGCCTCTAGAACCTTACATCGGTGAGCAATGGTTAAGCCGCTTATCAGGTCATGCGCAATGGCAAAGCCAGATTGATATCCAGCTGAATGATATCGGCTTTACCTACCAACTAGACTTACAGTCAGACCTAAAATACTTGGCGAGTGATTACCCATATCCATTGGCGAAAAAATCACTAGAAAGTGGCTCTGCAAGGCTACAGGCATCGGGTAACCAAGAGACGATTACCGCGCGCCTGCAATTGCCAAACACCAAGTACCAAGCTGAGATTGATATCACAGGCGACGTGCCTGAGTTAACGGCGACCAACTTAGTGCTTGGTCGCGGTGGCTACAAAATTAGCCCGGTGGTGGGCCATCACGCCCTGATTCGTACAGACAAATTCAATGCCGATGATTGGTTATCGGTTGTAATGGAACCGGTAAAGCCTTCAACGGCTGTACTTAGTCAAATGAACACGCCAACCATACCTGCGCCAAGCCGTATTACCTTTGAGAGTAAAGAGCTGATCTTGGGTGGTATCTCTTGGAATGACGTCGATTTTAGTGCTAGTAAGAACAAACAGGCGTGGCAAATGGAAGTGTCTAGCCAAGAGCTAGAAGGGGATATTAACTACCTGCCTCCTTATGATTTGACAGTTTCACTGGATCGTCTGCATCTGTTTGTTCCTGAGTGGAGTGATAAGAACAACCAAGATCAGCAACTGCTGCAACGTAAAGAACAAGCTGCGCCATTGATATCCAAATTGGATAGAGAGATCCACGATGCGATGCCAAACCTGACCCTGACGCTGAACGACTTTTGGCTGCAAGGCTACAAGGTGGGTAAGGTCGATGTTGAAATGACGAGGAACGAAGATCGTATCGAGTGGAACAAAATCCAGGTGCGAAGCGGCGGTAACAAAGCGGATGTGAGTGGCTGGTGGGAACTGCAAGGTGACAAGAGTCATTCATCGTTAACCGTTGATGTTGAAGGTGAAAACAACAGCGAGCTCATGGAGCGCTTTGGTATTACTTCCGGGATTCAAAAAGCGCCATTCGCGTTGGAAGGTCAACTAAATTGGGATGGTTCGCCTTGGGGAATCAAAATGGATACCCTTGATGGCAACGTTAAAACCAAGTTTGGTAAAGGCATTATCTCGGATGTGAGCGGCGCAGCTCGATTACTTGGCCTGTTTAGCCTAGATTCGATCATCCGTAAGATGCAGCTCGATTTCTCAGATGTGTTTGATAAAGGTATGGCCTTCAACAGCATCACCGGAACGGGCGAGATTCAAAATGGTATCTTCCTGACCAATGATCTGAACATGGATGCGGTCGCAGGTGAGATGAAAATCAAAGGTATCGCTAACCTCAACACGCGTCAGGTTGATGCTGAGGTGAACTTTACCCCAGATATTACCTCGGGTATTCCCGTATTAACGGCCTTTGCGGTAACCCCTCAAACGGCGCTGTACGTATTGGCGGTGACCACGGTTATCTCGCCAGTTGTGGAAGTCTTTACCCAAGTAAATTATTCGGTGAAAGGACCATTGGATTCACCAACGGTGAGCGAACTTTCTCGTAGCTCTGGCGAGTTTCAGCTGCCAGAGAAGCTGAGAAAATTAGCTGAATAGGCCTTAAATTAGCCGAAAAGACCTTATGCCCGAGTCAGCGAATATACGGTGAAATGCTGATTTCTGAATCATAATGAATGGAGGAGCGATACACATGGATTGTGTTGGGTTGATTCAAATGACATCTGGCCCCAGCCCTGAATTGAACTTTGAGTACCTTGCTCAAGAAGTTGCAAAGTGCAAAGAGTTGGGGGCTAAGTGGGTTGTTTGCCCTGAAAACGCGTTAGTTTTTGGCAGTAAAGCCGACTATCACCAGTGTGCTGAGCCTTTTAATGATGGCCCACTGCAAAAGAAAATCTCTGAGCTAGCAAAGCTTCACAGAATTTGGATCGTCATTGGCAGTATGCCGATAAGCACAACTAACGGAGTGACGACCACCACCTTGGTGATTGATGATTTTGGTTGCCTCGTTGCTCATTACGACAAGCTACACATGTTTGATGTGGATGTCGCTGACGCCCATAAGTGCTATCGAGAGTCGGATATTTTCACTCCGGGCAACCAAGTTGTGACAGCGGAAACGCCTTTTGGTCGCTTAGGTTTGAGTATTTGTTATGATGTGCGCTTTCCACACTTGTATTCAGAGTTACGTAAGCAAGGGGCACAAATCATTGTGGTGCCTGCGGCTTTTACAGCGGTAACGGGTCAAGCGCACTGGGAAGTACTATTAAGATGCCGCGCGGTTGAAACACAGTCGTGGATTGTCGCGGTAGGTCAAGGCGGAAAACACCCTTGCCAAAGAGAAACATGGGGACACTCAATGGTGGTTGATCCATGGGGACGAGTGGTCGCACAGTTAGACCAAGATCCTAAAAGTATGGTGGTTGAGATAGACACATCCAGTTGCGAGTCCATTAGGCAAAATATGCCCATCGCGCAACACTCTCGATTTACCAATCAATTTTAATTACAAACAAGAGCCATCTATGAGCATTAATCAAATTGAAGAAGCGCTACTGAACCCGACAGGGCTTACGGAGCAAAATATCGCAGATACATTGGCGAGTATTGCTACCCGCCAAATTGATTATGCTGATATCTACTTTCAGTCAAGCTGGCACGAATCTTTAGTGCTAGAAGACAGCATTATTAAAGACGGCTCTTTCAATATCGATTGCGGTGTTGGCGTTCGTGCAGTATCTGGTGAAAAGACTGGTTTTGCTTACTCTGACCAAATCCAATTGGATGGTCTTAAGCAGAGCGCAATTGCGGCTCGTGGTATTGCTAAACAAGGTCAAAACGGCAAGGTTCAAGCGTTCAAACGCAACTCTAATCAAGCTTACTATGATGCAGTTAACCCGCTTGCGAGTTGGGAAAAACAGCAGAAAACAGAATTACTAAAATCATTAGATGCTTACATTCGCACTAAAGAGCCGATGGTGACTGAAGTATCGGTGAGTTTAAGTGGTGTGCATGAGCAGATGCTGGTTGCTGCGACTGATGGCACTTACGCTGGTGATATTCGTCCGCTGGTTCGCTTGTCTATTAGCGTACTTGCACAGAAGGGTGATCGTCGTGAGCGTGGTAGCGCTGGTGGTGGTGGCCGTTTTGGTTACGACTTCTTCTTAAGTGATGACAAAGGCACTCAAGTTGCTTACCAATTTGCGGATGAAGCGATTCGCCAAGCATTAGTTAACCTTGAAGCGGTTGCAGCGCCTGCTGGTGCCATGCCTGTGGTTCTTGGTTCTGGTTGGCCGGGCGTTCTGCTGCATGAAGCGGTAGGCCACGGTTTAGAAGGCGACTTCAACCGTAAAGAGTCGTCAGTATTCTCCGGCAAAGTTGGTGAGCAAGTAACTTCAAGCCTATGTACGATTGTCGATGACGGTACATTAACGGATCTACGCGGTTCATTGAACGTCGATGATGAAGGTGTTAACGGTCAGTACAATACGTTAATCGAAAACGGCATCCTAAAAGGTTACATGCAAGATAAGCTGAACGCTCGTCTAATGGGTGTAGCACCGACAGGTAATGGTCGTCGTGAGTCATACGCGCATCTTCCAATGCCACGTATGACGAATACATACATGCTACCGGGCGAACACACACCGGAAGAGATCATCGCGACGGTTGAGAAAGGTATCTACGCACCGAACTTCGGTGGCGGTCAGGTCGATATCACATCAGGTAAGTTCGTATTCTCAGCGTCTGAAGCGTACATGATTGAAAACGGTAAGATCACTCACCCAGTGAAAGGCGCGACGCTAATCGGTTCTGGTATCGAAGCGATGCAGCAGGTGTCTATGGTGGGTAACGACCTAAGCATCGACCGTGGTGTGGGTGTGTGTGGTAAGGCTGGTCAAAGTGTGCCAGTGGGTGTTGGTCAACCAACATTGAAACTAGACTCGCTAACCGTTGGTGGTACTGAGTAATTCAGAAGAATCTCTGCCAACTTACTTCAAAAGATTAAATTGAAAAGCGCCTCCAATGTGAGGCGCTTTTTGTTTTTAGATTACGGATTCAGTGTGAGTGTATCGAGTTGCTACATGTTCTCTTCGGCAAACTCTGCAAGTCGGCTACGTACCACGCCATTGAGGTGGATATTGGCACTGCCTTCGAAGTTTTTAAAACGCTCAACCATGTAGGTTAAACCTGAAGTCACAGGGGTTAAGTAGGAAGAATCTATCTGAGCTAGGTTTCCTGAACAGACAATCTTGGTGCCTTCACCACAGCGGGTGATGATGGTTTTGATTTGTGAAGCGGTTAGGTTTTGGCACTCGTCGAGAAGAACGAACGCATTTTGGATCGAGCGGCCACGCATAAAGTTGATCGATTTGAATTGGATATTGGCTTTATCACAGATGTATTTCATTGAGCCTTCTGTGCAATGATCATTTTTGTGTAGCGCCTCTAAGGTATCCGTTACTGCTGCTAACCATGGCAACATCTTTTCTTCCTCGGTTCCGGGAAGAAAGCCAATCGACTCGCCAATATCGGGCGTGTTGCGGGTTACGATGATCTTATCGAATTGCTTACGTTCAATGGTTTGTTCAAGTGCAGCAGCCATAGCAAGCAGTGTTTTTAGGTATGCTAAATTACATTA